>JAQVZK010000187.1 GCA_028708195.1 Desulfovibrio sp. | reverse complement strand
CACTGCCACCATGCAGGTCTTTTTGAAGCGCTGCAAGCCGATCCTTTCCTTAGCATTCATACCTTTTCCTCCAGTTATGGTTTTCGCGTGGGCGGTATTGGATACACCATCACCTTGTCGCGTTATAGGCCATTATTTGTGTCACCCGGTAAGGTGCGTATGCGAAGCATCTTTTGGCAGCAGGCAATGCGCTAATTTGTCTTCGCAATTGGGTGCGTACGCGCTTAAAGCAGGCAACCGTGGTCAATTATGATTTTTGTGTCCGTGGTGGGTGTGATGATCGTCATGCGAATGATCATGCGTGTGGTGATCGCCCTTATGGCCACATTTGCAATTGGCGCAGTTGCCCTTGCAGACATGCTTTTTTTCTTGCCGGATGAGCACCCGATTGCCATTGACGGCCATATCAAAGCCGCTTTTACCTTTAAAAATTACTTCTTCTCTGTTGAATCCATTGAGAAGCAGAGATTTTTTGAGGGAGGTCACCGCAGAAGGGTCGGGCTGGTGGAGTTGGCTAACATCAATGAATATACGCTTACAATTCTTGTGATTATGCTGCAAAAGGGCAATTACTGCATCGGCCTGAGGGGGATTAAACGGATCACCGAGGCAGATGTGGAGGTTGTCGTGACTGAAGCGGTGGGTAACATTTACATTTAAAGTGGAACTACCATTGTGCGCCATGCTTTCCTCCTAAATGCGTTATTGGCATGGCGCACATTGTCATGATTGAAAATGTATGTCAATAGAATTGAAATTCTTTTTCAATTAGTAGGTTTTATCATTTACAAATTGATATAGTTATACGTGAACGAATGCTTAAATATTAATTAACTGCATAACACTCAAGTAAAGACGGCGGCTGTGCGCAATACGGTGTGTGCCGGCTGGGTCAGGCGGCGGTGATGTTACCTTGCTCCACATGAAAAAGCGCCGCCGTTGGTTCTGCTTTGCGCAGAAGATCCACCATGTGGGGCTGGCAGGTAAAGTACAGGAGCTGGTGCCCGTTACTGCTTCCAGCGTCGGTGAGGTCAACGAAAGCGCGAGCCGTGCGCTCGGCTCTTTGGGGGTCAAAGTTGACGAGAACCTCATCCATAATGATGGGGAGGGGCACGGCGTGGGCCGCGTGGTTTTTGATATAGGCCAGGCGCAGGGCAAGATAGGCCTGCTCGCGCGCACCTCTGCTGAGGTTTTCTGGTGCCAGGGGTTCACCCTGTGGGGGCAGGATTTTTAAGGTTTTATCTTCAAGTGACGCGCTTATGCCCAGCCAGCGGCGGGCTGTAATGCGTGCAAAAATTTCTGAAGCCAGACGAATGACTTCAGGTTGCCGTTCTCGTTCAAAGTTGCTTTTGGCGGCCTCAAGAATAGCCCGCGCCAAGGCCTTACGGCTCCAGTCAAAAGCCATGCGTTGCATGCTTTCTTCAAGGGTGGCAGCTTGCTGCTGCAGTTGGGCCAACACATCATTATGCGACAGGGCTTCAACAGCGGAGCGCAAGGTGCTCACTCTGTCACTCAAGTCCTGCTCCTTATCCTGAAGTTGAAGCAGTTCTTCTTTGATGTTGGTACAGCGTTTTTCCTGGGCTTCCTGGCTTTCGGCTTCAAACTGGGCCAAAAATGTATTCAGGGGGCACTTGTCGGCAGCCAGACGCAAGGCGTCTTCAAGGTCCGCCCTGCGGTGCGCAAGGTTGCGTTGCTCCTCATGGCGCGCGGCCTGACGCAAGAAATCCTCGGCATCCACGGCACCCGCCAGGGCCAGAAGGCTGCGTTCGGCGTGCATGGCTGAATCCAGCGCCGCCTCAGCGGCCCGAGCTTCGCTGACAAGCTCGGCCAGTTCCTGATCCAGGCCGTGGCGGCGGGTTTGGGCAATGGCCATATCTTCTGCCGTTTCAAGCACAGCATCAAGGCTGGCCAGCCAGTCGGGCTCTTCGTTGCTGTCGATGACGGGGGGACGGTTCAGGCTGCCAAGCAGTTGAGACAGTGGTTCACGCAGGGCGGCCAGCTCTGCCTGACTTTGCGATTGTTCCATCTGGGCGCGCTCAAGCGCGGATTCGGCAGCCAAACAGTTTTCCATATATTTGAAAGCTTCGCGCACGGTTTCAGGGTCAAGATCCGTGCCCAGCCCAAGCCCCTCAAGGCAATGCGCCCACTGGCTGCGAGCCGCGTTCAGGCGATCCTGAGCCGAGCGCAGTTCGTTAGTGGCTTCAGTCTGCCGTGTTCTGTTGCGTTGCCGGTCGCTTTCAGCATTTTGCAGGGCGGCTTCGGCCTTGATGCGTTGCTCCCGTGCGGCATCGGCTTCGCGGCAGGATTCCAGTATCTGGCGGGCGGTTTCTGCAAGTCTGTCCGAAAGACCATCCCCTGCCTGAAGCGAGTTTTCGGCAGCAGCTACGGCAGGCAAGCGCTCCGCCACAGCGGCGATCTTGCGCATGCGCTCTTCGGCGCGCGTGAGGTCGTCCTCAAGGGCGCTGCATTCGGCCCGAGCGGCCGCCACGGCGCTGTAGGCCAGTCTGGCCGATTCCGCCCTGGCAAAAAAGGCCGCCGCTCCTTCAGGGGCCGGGACGTTACCGACTTTAAGCGTGAGCATGAACTCATGCCAGCGGCGCCGGGTTTGCTGCACGACGCCTTCAACTTCCTGACACAGTGCCTGCCGTCTGCTGACCTCTGTACGGGCAAGGTCTGTCGTGCGCTTGAGCCCTTCCATATCCTTGCGTGTCCGCTCTTCATGAAAGCACTGTTCACGTTCCCTTTCCAGCAGAACTTCAGTGGCTTCCAGAGTGACCATATCCATGCTCTGCACGTGTGCTGTCTGGCAGAGTTGCCATGCCTGTCCTTCGAGTTCGGCCACGTGGTTGGCGCATGTTTCGCGGCGGTTTTGCAGGTTGGCCAGCTCCTTTTTGCGGCGTTTTGCTTCTGGGCCGTTGTGCGGCAGGCCACCAGCTAAAAAGCCTACGCCACAAAGCAAAATAAGGTAGCCGGACCAAAGATTGACGGGCAGGTCCATGCCTTCTGCCAGGGGGATGGTGGTGAGCCCAAGACGCCAAAAAGTCAGCAGCATGCCGACTCCGGCCGCAAAAAAGGTCAGACCCAGAATCAGCAGGGGAAGGTTCTTGACGTTTTTTACAGGCGGCTCGTTGTCCAGCCGCGCATCCAGTTCATCCAGTCTTTGCTTCTCTGTGCCGAGCGAAGAAGACAAGGCCCGCAAAGAACGCAAAGCCGCCGTGCGTCCGTCAAGATCTTCACGCGTGGGGCCAGTTTTGCCCCGCTGTTCTTCGCGCAGGGCTTCCATACGGGATTTGACCGAGGCCAGCTGTTCTTCAGCCTGCTGCACAGCCTGTGCGGCTTCGGAGGCATGCTCCAGCCGCTCTTGTACGCTGGCAGCCAGTTCCAGAGCTTCATCCTGCCGGGCCAGCAGCGCGTCGAGCGTGCCCACGGCAGAGTCGTCGGCATCGGTTGCGCCGACGCCAGAAAGCCGCAGCGGTGTAAGAGCACGGGCAAAAGTTGTGCGGGCCTCCTGCACGGCACGCTGGCGCAGCGGTATCTGGCGGCGTGCTTCTTCTTGCCGGGCCAGGGCCTGCCGCAGGGTGTCGCGCTGATCGTCGTCCAGTGCGGCTACGGGGGTGGGCAAAACGGCAAGGTCTTTCTGAGAAGAGGCCACATCGCGCTCGGCGGTTTCCACCTCACGGTTGCACTGGTTCAAGGTGTCTACGGCGGCCTGATGAGCCGAAGCCGAAGCCGTCATTTCGCGAGCCTGCTTTTCAAGGTCTTCGCGGGCGAAAAGGGAGCGGTCGGTCTGGCGAATGCGGTCACAGCTCCAGTCAGGGCCAAGGCGCGCAAGCTCACGGCCAAGGTCTTCCTCTGCACGGCGGCAGCGGTCCTTTTGTGCTGGCAGGGCTGTCAGGGCCTGGCGAAAACCGCTTTTGCGCTCGGCCATGCGGCGCACTACGGGCAAGGCGTCCAGCAGGGGCACGTCCAGTTGGACGGCATCGCGCCGTTCGCGCATGAGGTTACGTTTTTCAGTGCGGGCGGCCAAATGGCGCTCGCAGCTTTCGCGGGCCTCCTGAGCGCGGGCCAGACGGGCCTGCCCGTCTTCAGGAAAGGTTTCATTGACCGGGCCAAGCCGCTCAAGGCCAGCGCAGACCATGCGCCATTCATTCCATTGAAGCCAAACGCCCAAACGGCGTTCGAGCAATCGCCTTTCATCTTCCAACTGTGTTTTATGGCCGCGCGCAGCGGTCAGCTCCTCGCGTTTTTCGTCCAGTTCTCGTGCCAGTTCGTCAAACCCGGCCTGCTGCTGCCGCAGTTCGGCCATGCGCTGGCGCAGGTCGTTGAGCTGTTTGAGGGCCAGATTGAGAGGGGGCTTGCTGCCACCAGATTTGAAAATTTCTTCATTCTGTTTTTTCAGGATGTTGAGCGCTTCGGCAGGGGCGCGCAGGCCAGGGCCAAAGCTGGCCCCATACAGGGCGTGCCGCACACTTTCGCCTGTAAGATTGCCCATATGCTCAAGCTCGGTGAGGCTGAAACCGAAGACGTTACGGTAAACATCGCGGCTGACACCTGAAAGAAGCCGGCGCAAAACATCTTCATCAAGCGGTTTGCCCTGATCATCCGTAAGGGATGCCTGCCCGTTGGCACCGCCGCCGGGGCGGCGCGTGAGCCGCATGAGAGAGCCTTCGCCAGCATGCAGGGTCAGGCTGCCGCCAGCGCTGCCACCGCGAAGCGGCCCGGGAATGAGCTTGCCCTCTTTACTGTTGGGGGCAGGGTACCCTGCCAATGTGGAGCGCAAAAACTCAAGGCAGGTAGATTTGCCAGCCTCGTTTTCACCCAAAAAAATGGTGAGGCCGGGACCAAGACCTTCTACAGTCACATCGGAAAAAATGCCGAATCCGTCCATATGAAAGGACTGGATATACATCAGCGAACCTCCAGAAGGTCGATACAAAGCCGTTGGGCCTCATCAAGAAGTGCCTGCATCTGCACGTCGTCGGGCTGCGTGAGTATTTTGCGCAACTGGCCGTGGGTGAAGAGTGGGGCCAGAGCTGGCCCGGCCACCTGCTGAAAGGCCTCGTGGCTTTCACTCATGTTTTTTGCCATGCGCAGCGTTTCGCCAAGCAGGTCTTCACGTTGCAGGTATTGGGCGT
>JAQVZK010000186.1:2515-5143 GCA_028708195.1 Desulfovibrio sp. | reverse complement strand
GAAAATGCGCACTTATACTTCACGGTTTTGCTCCAGTTCGTTTTTGAAAACCTGAGGTTGGAAGTAACCGAGAGCCTCGCTGGCGGTCCAGGCATAGGCATCCGACACCTTCATTTTTAGGCCGGTGGGACAGGGGACGATGACTTCCACGAAGGAAAAGCCCAATCCCTTGACCTGGCATTCAAAGGCGTTACGGATGCTCTTGGCGGCCTTATTGATGCTTTTGGCGTCCGCCACGCTTTCGCGCGCAAGATAGGCTATGCCCTTCATGGCCCGCATAAGTTCCGGCACCAGCAGCGGATAGCCGTGCGCGTGGATGTCGCGTCCTTTGCCCGTGGTGGTGGTGACCTGTCCAGCAATGGTCGTGGGCGACATCTGCCCACCCGTCATGCCGAAAAGGGAGTTGTTGACCATGATGCAGGTAACGGGGATGCCGCGGTTGGCGGCGTGCAGTAATTCTGCGAGGCCAATGGCGCTTGTGTCGCCGTCGCCCTGATAGGTGAAGACAATGTTGTCGGGCTGGGCCATTTTGTAACCTACGGCCACGGCCGGAGAGCGCCCGTGTGTGGCCTCGATGGCGTCTATCTCCATGTAGTGGTGCGAAAAACCGCCGCAGCCGATGCCCACCACCGAAATGGTTTTTTCTCTGATGCCCAGGGCCTCGATGGCTTCGGCCACCAGGCGGGTAACAACGCCGTGGCCGCAGCCGGGGCAGTAGCTGAAGAGTTTGTCGAATTTCAGCGTTTTGCCGTAGTAGTCTGCCAATGTCTGCATACTATTCTCCATCAAGCAGTTTGCTGGCTTCACGGGTCATGTCCGCCAGGGTGCACATGGGAATGTCGCCGCCGGTCTTGCCCAGGAAGTGCACGGGGGCCCTTCCGTTGACCGCCAGGCGCACGTCGTCGACCATTTGACCGTGGTTCATCTCCACCACCAGAATGGACTTGACCGAGGAGGGAAGATTTTCAAAGGCCTTGTCCGGGAAGGGCCACAGGCTGATGGGGCGGATAAAGCCTACGTGTTTGCCCTTCTGACGGAGAGAGGCCACCAGGTCCTTGCACATGCGTCCGTGAATACCGAAAGCCACGACCAGCACTTCCGCATCTTCCACCTTGTCCTCTTCCCACATCTGTTCATTTTCGGCGATGATCGCGAACTTTTTGCGAAGGTGCTCGTTCCTTTCGTAGCCTTCCTCGTGTGTGTAGCTGCCTGTCACCACAAAGCGTTTGCTGTGTTCGCCCGTGCCGGTATAGCGCCATGAAGAGGTGTCGAAATCGGCGCTGTAGTCGTGGGGCGGTTCGAAGGTGGTGGATTCGGTCATCTGGCAGGTCACGCCGTCAACCACAAACAGCACGGGCGTGCGGTAAGTGTAGGCCAGCTTGATGCCGTGCGGCATGAGGTCCGCTATTTCCTGCCCGCTTGAAGGAGCGAGCACGACAATGCGGTAGTCGCCGTGGCCGCCGCCGCGCGTGGCCTGATAATAGTTGCTCTGCGCGCCCACGATGTCACCGTCGCCGGGGCCGACGCGCATAGCGTCCAGCATGATGCAGGGAAGTTCGGCGCCGGCCATGAAGGAAATGGCCTCTTGCATGAGGGTCATGCCCGGACCCGATGTGGATGTAGCCCCAAGCTTACCGCTGCAGGCATAGCCCGACAGGGCATTAGACACAGCCAGTTCGCTTTCCATCTGCACCATGCGTCCGCCGTATTCGGGCAGCTTGACGGAGGAGTAGCGCATGACGTCCGTGGCGGGCGTGATTGGGTAAGCGAAGTGACAACGCACACCGCAACGAATCATGCTTTCGGCGAACGTTTCCGTATTCTTCAGAAACAGTGTTTCTTTCATCCTGAAACCTCACAGGGGTTAATGGCTTTAAGACTATTTGCCTGAACCATTATATTCCGTATTACGGAACGTCGTTCCATATAATTGTTATTTTTTCCTCTTGCCGACAAATAGCGCTTTGCCGACAAGAGGGTAGGGAAGGTTAAATTTCGCCTCTTGCGGTAGCTGTTTCCCACAACAAGCGGCATTCGGCCCCGACGGTGCGGAAGGGTTCGGGCGGCAGCCAGCTGGGTTTCTTGTCGTTTTTGAGAAAATCAAGAACTTCGCTATTCACACCATTGGCCCATTCCGCGTGGTAGGTCCCCATGGTAAAGGCCTTGATGATGCCCGCGCCTTCGCCCACGCCAGAGTAAAAGATATTTCCCTTGCGCCCGAAGACGGATCTGGAATTCATAGTCAGGTGGATCATGCCGCCCCACACATATTCAAAGTTCACATGCTTGTGGTTGGGGAAGCGGTTATTGAAGGCCTTGCGCAACATGCGGCGTGACCGACGGATGCGTTCGGGCGAACTGGTGAGCCACGTGGCGTACATAAGCCCATTACGCACAAGCAGCCTGTTGTCGTGGGTAAACCGTACCGTGGTGCCTGCGGTATGCGCTGCCGTCACGCCCCAGGGCTTGACGTCTCTGCCAAGCGCATCCAGCTCGCTTTCATCCAGTTGCCGCGAAAGCGCGCCAAAAGAAATGATAGGGCAAAACTGGTTTTTTGACAGGCCAAATTCTTCAAGGAAGGTACTGACCGGAACGACCACGGCCTTGCAGCGAATTTTTCTGCCATTT
>JAQVZK010000186.1:0-2505 GCA_028708195.1 Desulfovibrio sp. | reverse complement strand
ACCAGCACCACTTTGGGTTCCTTGTCTTCCTCTATACGCAGCTCAGGTGTTTCTTCAAAAACGTGCACGTTGGACGGCAGTACGCTGCACAGCCCGCGCAGCACGTCCGCAGGATTTACCAAGACGGAACCGGGATTGAACAGGGCCTTTTTATAATACCTTGTGCCCAGCCTGCGCGAAAGCTCCTCGTGCTCTATATACTGATAAGGAACACCCACGTCGTCCAAGTCCTTGGCTTCGCTGTCAAGATGCTTGAAGGCGTTGCTTTCGTTTGCGGCCAAGTATTTACCACAGTCATCCCAATCGACGCTGAGGTTATGGTCTTTAATAATTTTGCGCATCTTGTCCTGTGAGGCCACGTTCAGCCGCACGCACCATTTCTTGTCTTCGACCGTCGAATCGTCACCGCCAAAAGCGTGTGGCACGTCAATAAGAAAACCCGCATTCTTGCCGCTGTCGTTGGCTCCCACCCGGATGGCCTCAAAAACAGCTATCTTGGCGCCAGGGTTTAGTTCGGCAAAACGCCAGGCAGCACCAAAACCGCCATAGCCGCAACCGATGACAACAAAGTCATAGCTGTCCAGTATTTCTTCTTGCGAATTGAACTGGTGCTTTTTTAAAGGTGACGTTTCGAGCCAGCCGTTAACCCCGGTTTCTGCAGGAAAAATTTTAACTTCGCGCATTAGTGCCCTCCTTGACCCTCTTTCTTCAAAATTGTTGTTATGGACTGTTCCACAGTAATAAATCGATGTTCTCCACAGGGGATGCGTCATGAACGCTGGTCAGCTTTTGAGCGCAACTGCGGGGACGGGCACTCCATCCACCTTCGGGGTGTCTCCCATGAATTTTTCAGAGGTTTCAGGCGCCCACATATGGCAAACCACGCCGCCGATAAAGAGCGTGACAATACAGCCGCCGAGTGAAACCGCAATACCGTACTGTTCAGAAATAATTGGCAGCAAAAAGGTTCCTCCGGCTGCTCCGATTCGACTGATGGCTATAGTCAGGCCCACGCCCGAACCACGCAGTTCCGTGGGGAACAGTTCGGGGGGATAGGCAAATTCCAATGTGATGGAAATTGCCAGCACCAAGGCAAAGGCTGCTACAAAGGCCAGAGCGATATAGGGTGGCATTTCTTGCCAGACCGTAAGGATAAGTAGAAGAATTCCCCCGCCATAAAAGGTTCCCAACAGGAAGGCACGACGGGAAATCTTGCTGATAAGCCATGTACCCACAAGCACCCCAGCCATAGTGAAAACATTATACAGCACACCGGTGGCATAGGGATTTTCAATCTTCAGTTCCGTCAGCACCATTGGCAAAAAAATACTGATCGCGAAGAACGGCAAGACCTGACAGGCAAAGAACACGCCGGATACAATGGTATTGTAAAGAAGAGGCTTGCGAAACAGGCGAGCCCAGGACGTTACAGCTTTTTTACTCTCTGTCGGCGGCAGACCGTAGCCCTCACCCAGATGGTGCCGGATAATTTCCAGTGCCTCCTGGGTTCTGCCTTTGCTCGCCAGCCAGCTCGGCGACTCGGGTGAACCCAGGCGCACCAGCATGGTGATAAAGCCCAACACTGCAGACGAGGCAAGAATCCAGTTCCAGCTTATATCTCCCAGGCTTTGCAGCCCGACACCCACGCAATAGGCCAGAACATACCCTGTGGTCCAGGTAACGAGAAGCCAGGCCAGAATACTGCTGCGCTTTTTGCGGGGCGTCCATTCGCTGAGCAGCGATATACCCACAGCGTAGTCGGCGCCTACAGCCATTCCCAACAGAAGGCGCACGGCAGCTAAAGTCAGCGGTTCAGTGATGAGAAGCTGTGAGAGGGAAATAATTACTGATACCAGCATAAGCACGCAAAACAAAAATCTGCGTCCTATGCGGTCAGCCAGAGAACCCACGAGCAGGCTGCCAAAAAGAATGCCCAGCAGGGAACCGGCCCCAATGAGCCCCATCCAGAAGCTGGTCAACCCCATAGGTTTTGCCGCGTAGCTCAGGGCAATTCCCACAATGCCCAAAATATAGCCGTCACAGATCTGCCCCAGAAAAGCGCCCGCTGCAATCTTCCGGTGCAGAGGCAAAAAAGGAGCGTCTTCAAAACTTGTAAGGCCCTGGTGATGCTCTGCCATACCCCTCTCCTGAATAACTCGTTTAATAGGGCAACTGCCGGAAATCTCACGACAGTCAACAAACTGGTCCATCAATGCGCATCTGCATGCACGGTTGCTGAAAACTGGCCTGTTGGTCGGGAATGACTTGCAGGCAGAGCCGTCTTCAGCTACACTTTGTATACCGAATTGCGGTACACTGTTCCGTTTTTCAAAAAACTATCTTTAATCAAATTTGCTGTCAAGGAGGGTTACAAATTATGGCTCTTCCGGGTTTTCCGTGGGTAGCTGATCTGCTAATGTCCTTCCCGGAGGGCACCAATGAAGGATACGGACCTATATTTTCGGATTCTCGGGCTGACCGAGCCCTGGTTTGTTGAGGCTGTTG
>JAQVZK010000185.1 GCA_028708195.1 Desulfovibrio sp. | reverse complement strand
TTAAAGCATACTATAATAGTATTAATTAAACGATACATAATCAGTTTTATTGACTAAAATGATGCAGATCGCAAATATTTATGCTAGACGTATAAAAATACCATCTTACTATGATATGGAATTGCAACAAAAATGGTTGCACATGGTGAGAAAACCCTTTCAACGCAAAAGACCTATACTTAACTTTGGGGTTAACTGTATGAAAAAATTGCTTATTCTTGGTGCTGGCGCTGGTGGAACCATGATAGCCACGAAGATGAGAAAGTTATTGAGTGATAGAGAATGGCAAATAACGCTCATCGACCGAGATCCGATCCACCACTATCAGCCCGGTTGGTTGTTGGTTCCTTTTGGAGTCGACACCCCACAGGGTTGTGTGCGCCCCAAGAAAGACTTTATCAGCCGTGGAGTTAATTTTGTCATCGACACGATTAACGCGGTTGACCCGATAGCTCGCAAGGTCGAGTGCCAGAACAGCACCCACACTTATGACTGGATCATCATTGGCACTGGCGCAAGAATTGCCCCTGATGAAGTACCTGGCATGCTGGACGATTGGGGCGGAAAAATCCACAATTTCTACACTCCTGACGGTGCCGCTGCTCCTTACGAAAAGATGAAGCACTTCAAGAAGGGCAGACTCGTTCTGCACATTTGCGAAACGCCGATCAAGTGCCCTGTGGCGCCGCTGGAATTTGTGTACATGGCCGACTGGTATCTGCAGAAAATGGGTGTGCGCCAGAACGTCGAAATCGAGCTTGTCACCCCGCTCACGGGCGCATTTACCAAACCTGTTGCAAACAACATTCTTGGCGCGCTTTGCGAACAGAAGGGCATCAAGGTCACCACCAACTGGACGGTGGACAGCGTTGAAGCGGACCGCGCAGTCATCGCCTCTGTGACCGGCGACGAAATCCCCTACGACCTCTTGGTGAGCATTCCCCCGAACCTGGGCCAGGAATTCCTCATCGACTCCGAAGTGTCTGACGTGACTGGCTACGTTGACACAGACAAAGAACTGCTGCGCGCCAAGAAGTTTGACAACATGTATGTTGTTGGTGACGCCACCAACGTTCCCGCCTCCAAGGCCGGGTCCGTCGCCCACTTTGAAGTGGACGTGATCGCCCAGAACCTCATGTCCGACATTGAAGGCACAGACAACTACTACAAGTTTGACGGCCACACCAACTGCTTCATCGTCACGGGCTTTGAAAAAGCCTCGCTGATCGACTTCAGCTATGCCGTTGAACCCCTGCCCGGCATGTTCCCCCTGCCCGGCGTTGGCCCGTTTGAACTGCTGGGCGAAAGCCACATCAACTACTGGGGCAAGCTCATGTTCAAGTGGGTGTATTACAACCTCATGCTGAAAGGCCATGAGCTTCCGTTTGAGCCCAACATGTATCTTGCAGGGAAAGATACCTCCTTGCTGCGTAACAAGTAGGTTGGAGTGGATATGACACCTGAAGATAAAATCCTCGAGCGTTTGAACGCCATTGAAGAAAGGCTTGCCACTCTTCAAGAAAGCAAAGAAAACACCAACTATCTGATGGAACAGCTGACCCCCATCGGCAACCACGCTTTTCGTCTTATGGTCGAAGAGATGGAAGTCCTCAATGGCCGGGTTACGCTTGACGACCTTTTGGATCTGGCCAGAAAGGGCCTGCTGACGGTTCCCAGGCTCACCTGGCTGCTCGACCAGATAGAAAACGCCACTGACCTCTGGCATGTGCTGCACCCCGCCGTTGGGCAGACCTTCCCCCATATCGTTGAAAAGATGGGCGAATGGGAAGAAAAAGGTGTGTTCAAAAAGGCTGCCGCACTCAAAGACGCTGGCGGAAACCTGCTGGCGACAATGAGCCCCGAAGACATTGCCAAAACAGGTGAAGGCCTCGCCTTTGCGACCACCCTGTTGCAGCGTCTTGCTGATCCCAAGCTGCAGAGCAAGGTCAATATGATGCTTGAGCTTGTGAGCACCATCGACACGTCCAATGTGAAACCCGCGGGCGTGATAGGCATGATTGCCACACTGCGCAGCCCTGAAGGAAAGCAGGCCCTGGGCCTCATGATGGAACTCATGAAGGCCGCCGGTAAATTCTCCGCAGAAGGAAATTCTGCCAGATAGCCTGATATATGACTGAGGCGGGCCGCCAAAAAGAATACACGCTTGTGGCAGGAACAGTGGTTCCGTACGAGCATGGATTTCTTTTGGCGGCCCGCCCCGTTTTTTATTTTTGCGGGTTGCGCGCGCTGCGCGGGACGCGCGTGTGCCCCAAGTGCCGAAGAAAAGAAGTCACTTTCCCCCGCGCTAGCCGCTAAAATTTGCAGGAGTCCCCTGCCGGGGTCGCCCCGACCTTGGCCGTGCCGCGCCGCGTATCTATCTTACGCATAATGGCTTTTTCGACCTCAACAATCAAAAACACAAGCCCCCCGAGCAGTATGGGGATGGGCCAATACTTCAAGGGCAGCGGCACCGTGCCGAACACCCTGTTCATAAAGGGAATATACGTCACCGAAAGCTGCAGAACCACAAGCAGGGCGCTGACCACAAGAACGGCCCGGTTGGAGAAGGGATTCATCTTGAAGGCAGATCCCCGGATACTGCGGCTGTTGAACAGGTGGAAGAACTGGCACACCACGATGCTTTGCACGGTCATTGTGCGCACAAGGTCTACGGCATACCCCATGCGGCCAAAGCCCACGCTCATGAGCAGGGTCATGCCGCCGATAAGCACAGACACAAAGGCTATGCGCCAGACAAAATAGCCGTCCAATATTTTTTCCCCGGCAGGCCTTGGAGGACGCCGCATAACGCCATCCTCTTTAAGCTCAAAGGCCAGAGCAAGCGACACCGTGACCGACGTGACCATGTTCACCCAAAGTATCTGTACAGGCGTCAGGGGCAGCGCTGTGCCAAAAAGGATGCTCGCTATGATGAGAAAACTTTCGGCACCGTTGGTGGGCAGGATGAAAAGGATGGTTTTTCTCAGGTTGTCGTAAACCCTGCGGCCTTCCTCCACCGCAGCCACGATGGTGCTGAAGTTGTCGTCAGTGAGCACAATTTCAGCCGCATCCTTTGTGACCTCGGTTCCCTTGATGCCCATAGCGATGCCCACGTCCGCCGCCTTGAGGGCCGGGGCGTCGTTGACGCCGTCGCCAGTCATGGCCGCAACCGCGCCATTGGCCTGTAATGCTTTGACAAGCTTGAGCTTGTGTTCAGGGCTTGTTCTGGCAAAAATGTCGCATTTTTTTACCGCGCACTGGATCTGCTGGTCCGTCATTTCGTCCAGCTTTTGTCCTGATATAGCCATGTTGCCGTCGCCGATGCCCAGCTCACGTCCAATGGCCCTGGCAGTATCCACATGGTCGCCAGTGATCATTTTCACGCTGATACCTGCGTTTTTGCAGGCAGTTACTGCTTCAAGCACCTCATCGCGCGGCGGGTCCACAATGCCAGCCAGACCAAGAAAAACAAGGCCGTCCTGCAAATCTTCGTGACTGATGGTTCTGGTTTGCGGGGGCATGACCTTCAGGGCCGCGCCGAGCAGGCGCTGGCCTTTGCCCGCCGTTATGCTCATGGCGTTTTCCCAGCAGTCGGCGTCAAAGGGCACATCGCCCGCCGCTGTTCGCTGACGGGTAGACATGGTCAGCAAACGGTCGGGCGCGCCCTTGACCAGAAGCAGGGTCTGGCCGCCGTCTTCAACCAGCGTTGCCATGTACTTGTACCGGGAATCAAAGGGCAAGGTGGCTATTCTGCCCAAGCTGCCGCCCGTAAGGCCGGCCTTTTTGTACAGGGTTTGTAACGCGCCCTCGGTAGGGTCCCCTTGTATGACCCAGGCCCCGCTGGCGTCCTGCGTGAGTATGGAGTCATTGCACAGGGCAAAACAGCGTATCACCTCTGCCAGCAAAGGGACGGAGGCCGCGTTAACTGTTACGCCGTGCTGCGTAATGACGCCTTCGGGCGCATACCCCGCCCCTTCCACAGCATAGCGGTCTTCTGCGAGCACCAGGCTCTTCACAGTCATTTCATTCTTGGTCAGCGTGCCCGTTTTGTCCGAACAGATTACGGACACAGAGCCCAGAGTTTCCACAGAGGGCAGGGTTCGCACAATGGCCTTGCGCCGCGCCATCTGCTGCACGCCCACAGCAAGAATAATAGAAAGAATGGCGGGAAGCCCTTCGGGAATGGCTGCAATGGCCAGCCCAATTGTGGCGAGCAAAAGTTCACCCGCGTCATAACCGTGAAAGAAGCGACCGAACAGAAAGATCAGCAGCGACACGCCAAGAATGAACAGGGCCACAGTTTTGCCAAGCTGAGCCATCTGGCGGATGAGGGGTGTGGTGATGTTTTGGGTTTCTTGAAGCAGCTGGCTGATGCGCCCCAGTTCTGTCTCCTGCCCAATGGCCACCACAAGGCCTGAGCCAGTGCCCGCACTTACGGATGTTCCGCTAAAGGCCATGTTGTCTCTGTCGCCAAGCATGGTGTCAGGGTCGAGGGTGTGCGGGCTCTTTTCTGAAGGAACGGATTCGCCCGTCAGGGCCGATTCTTCGATCCGCAGGTTGTCGGCGTTAACAAGGCGCAGATCAGCGGGGATTTTGTTGCCGGGCTTTAGAAGAACAAGGTCGCCCAGGGTCAGGTTTCGGGAATCCACCTCTGTACGCACGCCGTCCCGAATCACTGAAGCCTTGAGCGACAGCAGGCTTTTGATGTCTTCAAGGGCTTTTTCAGCCTTGAACTCCTGCGAAAACCCTATGAAGGCGTTAACAATGGCCACCAGCAGAATGACAATGGTGTCGGCATAATGGCCCAGAATCAGCGTCACAAAGGCAGCCACAAAAAGCATGTAGATGAGAATATCGTGAAAATGACGAAGAAAGCCGAGTATGCGGCTCTGCCTCTTTTTTGCAGGCAGAGAGTTGGGACCAAACTCTTCAAGTCGGGCGGCAGCCTGTTCCTGGCTGATGCCCTGTCGCACGTCAGTCATCAGTACCGCGGCGACGTCTGGCACATCCTTGGCAAACCATTTGCTGTGGGTGTGAACATACCGTTTTTGCATACAGACCTCGTTTCGGAGTTAGAGCAGTCGAGGGCAAATGTGGATATCTGTGCCGACAGGCCGCGCCGCTCATGTTTTTGGCGGGCTGAAATCAGCGCAGAT
>JAQVZK010000184.1 GCA_028708195.1 Desulfovibrio sp. | reverse complement strand
CAAACATGAAAACCGTTCCCGTTTCTGCCTATTTTTGCTCAAGCAGCTTGTTGAACACCATCTCCATCATCTCGGTATCAGCGATACCCGGTTCGGATATCACCCGCTGCCCGCCCTTGGCGTAAAAAACATTGTGCGGGATGCTGCTGACCTGAAATGCCTTGGTAATGTCGCGGCCAGTCATATAGACAGGGTAATCCATACCCATTTTCTTCATGAAGGGCAGCACAACCTTTTCGTCTTCATCGACAGAAAGGCTGATAATAAGCACATCCTTGCCCGCAAACTTCTTGTTTACAGCCACCAGATCAGGAATTTCAATCTGGCAGGGGGGGCACCACGTGGCGAAAAAGTTGAGCATGATGACCTTGCCCTTGTTCTTGGCCAGCAGGTCTGTGAGCCCAGCAAGATTAAGGGAGGGCACCGCTGTGGCTGACGCCGCAAAAGCCGCGCATGGCAGCAACAGGCAGAGCAAAAGGGGAAGAATGATTTTTTTCATATACGACCTTTACTACCTTGGTGAGCTGCAAACCCATTTATTACGTGAACGGTTACATGCCGCCCATGCCAGCACGTGGAGGTACGGCATGACTACTCCCACGCACCAAGTCAGTCTACATAAAACTTTTGGCAGCCCGCACCGCTCCCACGGCATCAGCGCTGTACGCGTCTGCGCCGATGGAGTCGGCGAAGGCCTGGGTGACGGCCGCGCCGCCCACCATAACCTTGATGGACAGCCCCTTTTCTTTGACCAGTTGTATGGTGTCTTCCATACGAACCATTGTGGTGGTCATCAAGGCCGACAAACCGATAATACCCGCTTTGTGCTTGAGGGCGCAAGCCACGATATCTTCGGCAGGCACGTCCTTGCCTGCGTCAATGACATCAAACCCGTGGTTGCCCAAGAGCAGGGACACAATATTTTTGCCGATATCATGAATATCGCCTTCAACCGTGGCCATAACCACGACCGGTCTTTTTTCCGGGCCACGGCCGGCTTCAAGCAGCGGCGTCAGATGGGCAAATGCCGTCTGCATGGTTTCTGCAGCGCGGATAAGCTGGGGCAGAAAATATTCACGCCGTTCATAGCGCGCGCCAACCTCGGTAATGGCCGGGATAAGCACTTTCTGCACAAGACTGAAAGGCTCTGCCCCGCTTTTCAGCTCGGCCTCCAGCAGCGACAGCACATTTTCCCTGTCGCCGTTGAGCACGGCGTCGCCCAAAGTTTTGGCCGCCCCTCCGCCGCCCTGGCGCTGCAGCACGCTGCCTTCACCGGGTTTCCAGCCTGCGTAGCCCGAAATAAACGAAGCCGCGTGGGGGTCGTGTTCGCCCAGAACCTTGAGGGCGTCGGCCGCCTCACGCAGGCGCTGGGCCGAAGGATTGGCGATGCAGGATGAAAGGCCAGCCCCGGCAGCGAAAGCCAGAAAAGTGGCATTGAGCAGGTCGCGCGCGGGCAGGCCGAATGAAAGGTTGGAAAGCCCCAGTGTGGTGGGCAGCCCCTGGCTTGCGCACCAGCGCGTCATCTCAAGACACTGGCGTGCGCCGTCCGGGCTTGATGACACCGCCAGAGCAAGAATATCCACCATCATGAGGCGACGCGGAATGCCCAGTTGCTCGGCGCGCGCAATCAGGCTCTCTACCGTGCGAATGCGGTCTGCGGCCTTTTCGGGCAGGGTCGCGCCCTCAATGGGCAGCAAAATGAACGGCGCGCCGTAGTCGCGGCAGAGCGGCCCCAAAAGCTCCATACGCCCGGCTTCGCCGCTGATGGAGTTCACGAGAAAAGAACCGGGGCAATACGGAAGCGCATTGGCAATGGCCTGGGCATTGGACGAATCCACAGAAAGCGGCACAGTAAGCCGCCCCACAAGACTCTGAACCAGTTCGGGCAAAAGCGTGGTTTCGTCTACCAGCGGCGTGCCCACGTTCACGTCAAGGACTGTTGCTCCGGCCTCCAACTGGGCGTCGGCAAATTGCATGGCCGTGTCAAAACGGCCTTCCTGCAGCTCCAGCGTAAGCTGTTTTTTACCCGTGGGATTGATACGCTCGCCAATGATGGCAAGGGGATGCCCCTGGCCTATGCGCACCATCTGCGAGCGGCTTGTGAGGCAAACGCCCCTGCGCTCAACCTTGGGCGCGCAAATTTCGCCAAGGCCGCGCACGGCCTGCGACAATGCCGCCAGATGGTCGGGGGTGGTGCCACAGCAGCCGCCAAGCACCTGCGCGCCCATATGCGCGAAGGGCGCGGTTTTTTGGGCAAAACCCTCCGGCCCCAAGGGAAAGACTGTTTGCGTACCGCGCAGTTCGGGCAGGCCCGCGTTGGGCTCAGCCATGACGGGGCAGGCGCAGACGCCCAGAAGTTCGGCCACAACCGGCTGCATCTGCTCTGGCCCAAGGCTGCAGTTGGTTCCCACCACATCCACGCCCATATTCTGCATGGTTTCGGCAAAGATGGCAGGGGTGGAACCTGTGAGGCTGACGCCGTGCTCAAATGTCATTGAAACCATGACGGGCAGGTCACATTCCTGCCTGGCGGCCACCACCGCCGCTCTGGCCTCGGCCAGGTCAAACTGGGTTTCAATAAAGATAAGGTCCACGCCTCCGGCGACAAGACCGCGAATCTGCAGGGCGAATGCCTCAATAAGCTCGCGGGGTTCCGCTGGCCCCAAGGGCTTGATAAAGTGACCGGTGGGGCCCACGTTGCCCGCCACAAAAACCGGACGGTCCTGAGGGCGCGGCACATCGGCAGAGGCAGCGCGGGCAACGGCGGCCATGCGCTGGTTGAAAGCAAAAACATCCAGCCCCTCTGGCAACTTGTAGACGTTTCCGCCAAAAGTGCAGGAGGTTACAATATCGACTCCCGCCTTGAGGTAGGAAGCATGGATGCCCCGCAGAATATCGGGGTTTTCCATGCAAAACTCTTCGGGACTTGTGCCAGCGGGAAGGCCAGAAGCCTGGAGCATGGTGCCCATAGCCCCGTCAAGCAAAAGAGGACGCCTCGTGCCGAGCGCTCGTCTGAATGTCATGAATGCCGCCTCTTGGCCGTCATAAGTACAGTAGTTGAAAGTCTTGCCGGGCATGAGCCCCGCTGTGCAAAGCCTGTCTTTGCTTTCCACGCGTAATGCCTGTATGCTGTAAAAACGTCCCCAAGGCTACAGGGCGTTTCAGAAAGAAAGCTCCTCATTGTAACCTCCAGAAGCCACGCAGGATTCGAAAATCTGAGGCGGTATGGCCGGGCAGACCGGTTTTAACATGGTCAGACACGGCAGAGGGGATGCGGTTGCCCTTTCAGTACTGAATAATATTGAAAAGAACAAACCAAAACTATAGCATACAGGCATTGCAGCGCTTATCACAGCGCTAATGACTGAGTATGGATAAAATGAAAAAAAATAGCAAGATAGCCCTCAGCACGGCCAAGTCCGCCCCAAAAACGGAAAAAGGCAAAAAAAACACGCCTCCGGTTGGGGTTGTGGAAATTCTTGACGGGCCGCAAAAAAAACACCCCCGCGTGAGCTCCGGTAAAACCGGCACCAGCGCTCCCTCAGAGGTGAAAACCAGGGGTAAGGCCACTGGCGTTCAAGAAGAACAAAAGCGGCCCGGCAAAAAGAAAAAAGCTTCTTCAACCGTTGAGCGGGACGAAGAAAACCTCCACACCGGCCCGGTTCTGGACGTTGACGACCTCGAATCCGCCCCTGAACACGACGAAGAGGATCTGGACTTCGAGTCGCACGACGATCAGGACGACCTTGGCGCCACAGAACTCGACGCGGATATGGAAGAACAGCCGTTGTCCATCGGCGAAGGCAGGGACAGCGGCGTGCCCGCGCCCTCTTCCTCCCGTCTGCCCGCAGTGGGCACGCGTGACAGCCTGCATTTGTACCTGCGCGAAATGAGCAAGTTTCCCATGCTCAAACCCGATGAGGAACACGAGCTGGCCCTGCGCGTGCGTGACCATAACGACGCGGACGCGGCCTTTCGCCTCGTTTCTTCGCATTTGCGGCTGGTGGTGCGCATCGCTATGGACTTTCAGCGCCGCTGGATGCAGAACGTGCTTGACCTTGTGCAGGAAGGCAACGTGGGGCTTATGCGCGCGGTCAACAAGTTTGACCCCGACAAGGGCATCAAGTTTTCCTACTACGCCTCTTTCTGGATCAAGGCCTACATTCTCAAGTTCATTATGGACAACTGGCGCATGGTCAAAATCGGCACCACCCAGGTGCAGCGCAAGCTGTTCTACAACCTGAACCGCGAGCGGCAAAAACTCATCATGCAGGGCTTTGACCCTGACGCGGCCATGCTCTCTGAACGTCTGGGGGTGACTGAAGACCAGATCAACGAGATGGACCAGCGGCTGGCTTCTACCGACATGTCTCTCAACGCCCAGGTGGGCGAAGACACTGGCGGGGCCACCCGTATGGACTTTCTGCCCGCCCTTGGCCCCGGCATTGAAGACACCCTGGCCACTGACGAAATTGCAGGGCTCGTGCGCTCACAGCTCAAGACAATCATACCAAAGCTCAATGAAAAAGAGCTGTATATCCTGCACAACCGGCTGCTTACTGACGAGCCGGTTACCTTGCGTGAGATAGGCGAAAGGTATAATATAACAAGAGAGCGAGTGCGTCAGCTGGAGGCGCGACTGGTGGAAAAAATCGGCCAGCACCTGAAAAGTGGTATCGAAGACTTCTCCGATCATTGGATTCAATCCTAAGCAGCACGGATAAAGTCCGCAATGAAACGTAAGCATATCGCGCTCTTTTGCGCCCTGACACTGGCCGCCGCCACCTCCTTTTCCCTTCTTGGCTGCGGCGGTTGTGCCGGCACCAAGCCCGCCACCGAAAATACCGCCACGCAAGGGGACGTCAAGCACAACGCCCTGCGCGATGTTGAAGTGCGCCAAGCCGAAGAAAATCTTTCGCCGGAGGCCAAGAACACCTACGCCTTTTTGCGTTACTCCCAGGCGCTCAACAATGAGGATGAAGCCGCTCTTTTGCAGATTGCGCCCCTCATGGCCGCTGCCAATCTTCCCGCTGGCGTCTGGCTTGAGGGTGCCGTGTGGCTTGTAAGCCGAAAATCGGCAGAAGCCGTGCCCTACCTTGAGCAGGGGCTTACCACCGCGCCCGACGACATGTCGCTCAACCTGCTTTATGCCGAAGCGCTTAT
>JAQVZK010000183.1 GCA_028708195.1 Desulfovibrio sp. | reverse complement strand
CTATGCCGCCGCCTATTTTGAACACCGCCAGCGTATCAATCAAAACCCGATGGTCGACAGGGTTGAAACGTGGTGTGCTGACAAACCCGGCGGGCTTTCCCCAGGCGCGGCCCTTCTTTTATCGTCCCTACACAGAAGCCTTTGGCAAATCACTCTCTACTGCCTCTCGTTCGTAGTCGTTTTCAGCGTACTGCATACCCTGCAAAACACTGAGGCCCTGCCTGCCCTGCGCGCGGTAACATGGTCTGCCCTCTATGTGGCTGCCCTCTTGGGGGCTGTGCTTTCTCTTCGTACGCGCCAGGCCTATATGGTTTTGACAGGCTGTTTGGCGCTGCTGGCTATGCTTATCTGGACTGAGCATTAGATTTTCTGCACGACGGGCTTATATTGTAGTGTTGGAATGCCTTGTGGGGGAGAGCCCCCCACGCCCCCACCCTAAACCTTTATTGTGGTTTCTGGGCTTGCAAAGTGCCTCCTGCCCTAAAGCGAAAGTCCCTGAGGCCAGCCTTTAAGACATACCACTGTCGCAAAGTTGACCTGATCCGGACAACGATAATAAAAAGCCCCTGTCGCTGGGCGACAGGGGCTTTTTATTATTTACTGCAGCAGGTTATTTGAAAGCCTTTTCAAAATTGGGCACAACCTGCTTTTTGCGGCTCATCACGCCGGGCAGCCACACCGAGGAGCCTTCGGCCTTGACGCCAAAAGCTTTTTCAACCACAGAGGGATCATCGGAAACAATAAGCATTTCCGAACCTTCTTTCATGATGTCGGTCAACAGCAGAAACACGCTGTGGCGGCCTTCGCCTTTAACCTTTTCAATTTCGGCCTGCAGGCCAGCCTTCACGGGCTCAAGGATGGACAGATCAACAACTTCAAGCTGGCCAATGCCTACCTTGCTGCCGTTCATGTCAAAATCTTTGTAATCGCGGAAGACAAGGTCCTTCATGGGGGTGCCATCAACGGCACTCTTGACCTTGAACATTTCCATGCCCAGAGCAACCACATCAGTCACGCCAGTGATCTTGGCCAGTTCTTCAACGGCCTTTTTATCAGCAGGGGTACAGGTGGGCGACTTGAAGATCACCGTGTCGGACAGGATGGCGCACATCATGGCACCGGCAAGGTTCTTGGGAATTTCGATGCCGTAAAAGTCATACATGTTCTTGAGAACAGTATTGGTGCAGCCTACGGGCCAAATCCAGGCTTCCAGCGGCGCAGAAGTGGTCACATCGCCAAGCTTATGATGGTCGACAACGCCGAGGACCGTGGCGGAATCCATACCCTTGGGGGCCTGGGCCAGGTCGGAGTAGTCTACCAGATAGAGATCTTTGCCAGCCACGTCAGAGACAACCTGCGGAGCAGTAAGGCCGAACTTTTTCAGAACAAATTCGGTTTCGGGAGTGGGCGCGCCCTGGGCAACCGGGGTGACGTCCATACCGCGCTTGCTGTACAGGTCAGCGGCGACAATGGCGGAAACAATGCTATCGGTATCAGGATTCATGTGACCAAGAACTAATGCAGACATGACTGTCTCTCCTTCCGGTATGGTTCAGGTATGCGGTTAATTTGACCTATTTGTACTCTTTAGCACAAAGTGCTGTCCATGCCAAGCACCTAGCAGAAATCTTCCTGACGTAGACGCACAAAATGCCGTCCTGATGTGCCATTAATATCTCGAAATAACAATAAAAAAATCAGCTCGTGATTTTTTTATTTTTTTAAAGCCCGTGGATGCGCCTTATCGTAGGTTTCCATAAGCCGCTCAAGACTTACCTGAGTATACCTCTGCGTGGTTGTAAGGCGCTGATGCCCCAGCAACTCCTGCACGCTGCGCATGTCTGCCCCGGCTTCAAGCAAATGGGTGGCAAAGGAGTGGCGCAAACTGTGAGGCGAAACCGTGAAGGCGAGCCCGGCCCGGTGACACAGGCGCTCCACAATGCGGGCGGCTTCCCTTCTGTTAAGGCGAGCGCCCCGCGTACCTACAAACAGGGCGGCTTCTTCTGGTTGCGCCAGCAAGGGGCGTTCTTCAAGCCACAGTTTAAGGCTCGTGTATGATGTGTCTGAAAGGGGCGAGAGTCTCTCTTTTGATCCCTTGCCCATAACCCGCAGCACGCGCGACGACAACTGCACGTCGTCAACATCCAGCCCCAAGGCTTCAGATATACGCAATCCGGACCCGTACAGCAGTTCTGCCAAGGCAAGGTCTCTGCACAGGGTGCGCTCTTCTTCTGCACTGCCCGCAACGGGGCCTTTAGCGCCAGCAGGGCCAGTGGAGGAATCAAGCAGGGCAAAGGTTTCATCCACATTCAGGGCACGGGGATGGCGCTTTTCCTGACGGGGATTACGCACCTGAGCGGCTACATTTTCCGTCACTCTGCCGCCGCGCTGCTGAAAGCGAAAAAAGGAGCGGCTGGCCGCCAGCTTGCGGGCCATAGAGCTTTTGGCTTCGCCCTTGCGGAACAGCCATGCCAAAAAAGCCTGAATATGCCGACGGGTAACGCTTTGCGGCTGCCCAAGACTGACACCCTGCGTACGCAAAAATTCAGCCAGTTGCGTCAGATCAACGCCATACGCCTTCAGAGTGGCTTCTGAAGCCCCTTTCTGCACAGCCATCCAGGTTAAAAACGCTTCAATAAAGAGCGCACTTCGGTCAGGCTCGGCCTTGCCCGCACTTGCGGCAGGGCCTGTTGCACTGGCTGAAGCTTCAGGCGGCACAACAGACGCGACCACCCCGTTTAGTTCGTCGGGTTGCGCCGTGGCTGCACCCACGGCCACGTCAGAACTGCCAGCCGGAGCAGCAATACCCTTGGCCCTGTACGCGCCCTTGCCCTGCCTGACCCTTTTTACGCTCATATTCCGGCCTCATATCGAGCTCCGGGCAGCCTGCGCACCTGCCCTAGCATTTCTAGGCCCACAAGCATGGCATTAAGTTCTGATACCGCTATGTCCATAACACACGCCAGATCATCAGCCTGCAGGGGCCCACGCTGACGCAGGCAGTCCAGCAAAAAGGCCCTGCGATCTGCGGGTGCGAGCCGCTCTGCAGCGTCCAGACGCGGCTGTGCCTCGGTGGTGGGAGCTTCAACCTGCGCGGACGCACTGTCTTTTTTCGGTCCGGGCGTGCTGTTTTCTTTGCAGCTAGTTGAGGGCGACAGGGGCTCGCATGCGACAGGGGCGTCAGTGCGGAGTTGAGTTTTATTTTCTTGCCTACCAGCGGCATTTTTTTGCGTACCGGAAGTATTCACTTGCGCGCGTTTTTCGCCTTGCGCGCATTTTTCGTTTGGCGCAGACGTTTCTTCTGGTGCAGATGTTTCTTCCGGCACGCATTTTTCTTCTTCGTTCAAACTGTCCTGGCTGATACCAAAGGGACGCAACTGTTCCGCCAAATCGCGCAACACGTCCTCAGCGCTGAACACCGGGCGCGCGCCCTGCCGCACCAGTTCCTGGCAGCCGAGACAGTGCGTATCCATCGCCGGGCCTGGTACTGCGTACACCTCGCGGTTCTGCTCCAGAGCAAGCCGGGCAGTGATGAGACTTCCGGAGCGGCTGGCGGCCTCCACCACCAGAACCCCAAGGGCAAGGCCGCTGATAATGCGGTTGCGGATGGGAAAATGGTCGGGCAAGGGCTGCGCCCCCGGCATGAACTCCGAGACCAGCAGACCGTGCCGCCGCATGTTGTCAAAAACGGTTTTGTTGCCCCGTGGGTACATTACGTCAATACCCGTACCAAGTACGCCGATGCTGCGTCCTATGCGGGCCAGGGCATTTTCGTGGGCAACCCGGTCAATGCCCAGCGCCATGCCGGAAATTATGGTGACACCGCAGGATGCCAGGCATCGGGCCATATGGGCGGCCACGGTTCTGCCGTGGTCCGTAGACTTCCGGGACCCCACAATTGCAAAGGAAGGGGCCTGAAAAAGCGTCATGTCACCCTGGCAGTACAGCAGCACTGGCGCATCGGGCAGTTGGCGCAGCAGAGCCGGATACAGGACGTCGGTCCAAAGCAGAATGTCCGCGTCAAGGTCGCGCGCCCTGTCCCATTCTTGCCGGGCAGTGACGCGCCACGAACCCGTGGCCATCTCTGCGGCCTGTTTTTGTGTCAGCCCCGCCTCACCCCAGCGCTGGCGCGATTGCACGGCAGCGTACGCTGAGCCAAAGGTGCGCAAAAGCCGGGCACATGAGCGCGCCCCAAGGCCTGCACAATGACGCAAGGCAAGGCTGGCCCAGTATTCTGTACGGGCCTCGTCATTCAGTTCCGCCCAGGATCTCCCCCCAGACATGCCTAGCGTGCCAACCCGCGTGACCGGGCTATGCGGGCGGCTTCGGAGTTGGGAAAACGCGTCAGCAACTGTCTGTACGCCTGTGCGGCCGCATCCTTGTCACCCAGACGGCTCAGGCACATGCCTGTTTTGAGCAGGGCATCCGCATTTTTATGATGCTGCGGATACGATGCGTCCACCTTGCGAAACTGATTCAGGGCATCCTGATAGTTACCCTGGGCATACAAACCCTCACCAATCCAGTAGTCGGCATTGGCCGCATACTTGCCCCCCGGGTATGCCTGCAAAAAGGCTTCAAACTGAGAGATGCCCTCGGCAGAACGCCCACTCGTCATAACCTTGAGAGCGGCCTCATACGCGGCTTTTTCATTTTTAGCTGGCTTGACGGCCTGCGGTGCCGCGGTAGCAGGCGGCGCAGACTTTGCCTGAACAGGCGGCACTGGCTGAGAGCCTGCCTGCACACCGGATGCCTGGCCGGGCGCTTGGGCTGGCGCGGCAGTGCTTGCTCCCGCCACCGGGGGCAGACCGGGGTGTTCTGGCGGTAACGCCAGGGCTGAGGGCGGTAACGCGGGCACGGGTACTGCGCTATTGCCACCAGCGGGATCATTTTTGCCTGAGCTGGCAGGAACAACAGGTTGATTGCTACCTTGCGCCGCAAAGTTGGTCGGGTTAACGGCAGGCGGCACGGCCGGTTCAGGAACCGCCACGGGGGGCAGGCCAACACTCACGCCGCCTGTTCCACTGGCGGGGCTATTGCTCTTGCTGGGACCCCCCACTTGCCCATTGGCGCCAGCCGTCATAGTTCGGCCAGCGGGAGAACTGGCAGAAGGACTGGCGGAAGGATTAGAGGATGACCGGGCGGAAGCAGATGATGCCCCCGCACTTTGTTTCACTGCGCCCAAATTT
>JAQVZK010000182.1 GCA_028708195.1 Desulfovibrio sp. | reverse complement strand
AGGTTCCGGCAACAGGCGTTTCGGCGATCGTGAGCCATTGACAAGCCCCCCGTTTGCGGGCAAGCCCTCTCTTGAACAAAACCCTGCCAAAGCCGTTTACGCAGCAACTGCGACCGAACATGCTGTGTTGTGGCGCGCAATGGGCTGCCAGCGCCAGGGCAGCAAAGGCCTTGCCCACAGGAAGCCATGCCAGACATGTCAAAATGAGCGGGGCTGTACCAAAAACTTCTAAAAAATCTCTTGAATATCCCGTCAAGCTGGGCCACTATGCCGCAAATGTCGTTTGAACTATTCGTAGCCTTGCGCTACCTCTTTTCAAGGCGCAAGCAGACCTTCATTTATATAATATCTCTTATGTCAATTCTGGGCGTGGCCCTTGGCGTAGGAGCGCTGGTGGTTGTGCTTGGCGTTTATAACGGCCTGACAACAGACATGCGCGACAAGATTTTGGGTGCCAATGCCCACGCCATCGTCATGTCCTACCTGCCCTCGGCCTTTGAGAACAATGACACCCTGCTTGAGCGTGTACGCTCGGTCAAAGGCGTTACAGGGGCAACCCCCTTCATCTACACCGAAGTCATGCTGTCGTCTGGCAATGGCGTCAAAGGCGTTGTTTTGCGCGGCATTGACCCAGAATCCGGGCCTCAGGTGCTCTCCATGCTGCGCCAGATGCGCACAGGGGCTGCCGCCGACCTGCAAAAAGAAGGCACACCGGGCCTCATCATCGGCGAAGAACTGGCCAAAAGACTGGGGCTTGTAGAAGGCAGCCGCGTCAACCTGCTTTCGCCCTCCGGGCAAAAAACAGCCTCGGGCTACGCACCGCGCATCCGCCCCTTTGAGGTGGTGGGCATATTCAAGACCGGCATGTTCGAGTATGACTCGTCCCTGGCCTTTGTAAGCCTTACAGCGGCGCGCGATGTGCTGGGCCTGCCTGAAAAACACCTGTCCGGCGTTGAACTCACCGTTGACGACCTTTTCAAGGCTGACCAAACTTCGGCACGCGTCGCTACCGAGCTTGGTTCGCCCTTCTACGTGCGCTCCTGGATGGAGATGAACGCCAATCTTTTTGCGGCCCTCAAGCTCGAAAAAATCGGCATGTTCATATTGTTGACAATGGTGGTGCTTATAGGTTCGTTCTCCATCGTGACGACCCTTGTCATGCTGGTTATGGAAAAAACGCGCGACATAGCCATCATGATGTCAATGGGTGCCACACGAGGCATGATACGGCGTATATTCATGCTCCAGGGAAGCATCATTGGTATTGTCGGCACCTTGCTGGGCTATGCCCTGGGGCTCTCGCTAGGCTGGCTGCTCAAGCGCTACCAGTTTATCAAACTGCCTGAAAACGTGTACACGCTTGACCATCTGCCCATCAGCATCACCCTCACCGATGTTGTTATCGTTGGGGTCAGCGCCATGCTCTTGTGCTTTCTGGCCACCCTTTACCCGGCTCGCCAGGCCGCCCGCCTTGAACCGGCGGAAGCTCTGCGCTACGAATAGCCATGTCCGAACTCTATAAATTTTCCAAAGTGGGCAAAGTCTTTTCTGCCCCAGGTGAAAACCTTGAAATTCTCAAGGATATTAGCCTGGTTGTAGAAGAAGGGGAGGCCCTGGCCATCGTGGGTGCTTCCGGCTCTGGCAAAAGCACCCTCTTGCATCTTATGGGTGCTCTTGATACTCCAAGTACGGGCGCTGTCTTTTTTGACGGTCAGGACATGACGCACATGACACCTGACCAAAAGGCGGCTTTCCGCAATAAAACGCTAGGGTTCGTCTTTCAGTTTCATCATCTCTTGCCGGAATTTTCGGCAGTGGAGAATGTGGCCATGCCGGCCATAATCGGCGGCGGACGCCAGACAGACATCATGACCAAGGCCCGCGAAATGCTTGATCGCGTGGGCCTTTCGACTCGCATGGAAAGCAAGATTTCGACGCTTTCTGGCGGCGAAAGGCAGAGGGTGGCCATTGCCCGCGCAGTGCTGATGCGCCCGAGGGTTCTGCTGGCCGATGAGCCCACTGGCAATCTGGACGAAGGCACCGGAGCGCAGGTGGGCATACTTATGAACGAACTTAACCGCGAATTGGGCATGACCCTGGTGGTTGTGACGCACAATCGGGAGCTGGCCGCGGGTATGGGCCGCACTCTGGAACTGAAAGCGGGGACACTGTATGAAAAAAATGTTGCGTAATCTTCTGTCTAACATCCTCTGCGTCACCGCTCTGGCCTGCGCTGTACAGCTTTTGCCCCAAGAAGCCGGGGCCGCTCAGGGGCCGCTGGTGCTTGTCCTGCCTTTTCAGGTCAATGCCGGCCCCGAAATGCCCAATGCCGCCCGTGATGTGCCCCAGATCATTTCCGACCAGCTGAAGCAAAACGGCATGAGCGTCGTGCCTATGAACGCGGCGCGCCAACTGCAGCAGAGCCGCGGCGAAAGCATCGACCTCGCCACTGCGCGCGCCCTTGGCCGTCAGGCAGGCGCGCAGCTTGTCATTTATGGCAGCTTCAATCAGCTTGGTGACGGTTTCAACATGGACACGCGCCTTGTTCCTGTACAGCAGGGCGAGGCAGTACCGGCAGGCTTTGAACGCAACACCCTTGTTGCCCTGAGCGACTGTGCCAACGTCCTGGCTGCCCGGGCAGCAGAGATGACCAAGGTCAGTGCCCCCCCCACGGCGCAGAAGGCGGACAATGGCCCGGGCTTTGTGCCTATGGGCGCTCCGGCCGCTGCCAAGGGCGGCCTGTCTGACGTGCAGGTGCGCGGCATGAACGTCATGGACCCCGACACCGTGCTCATGCGTCTGACCATCCGCAAAGGCGACACCCCCGACGCCAACGCCATCAACGAAGAAGTGAAGCGCATCTGGGAAATGGGGTATTTCAGCGACGTGCAGGCCATTCTTGAAGGCAATGTGCTCGTCTTTACTGTGGTTGAAAAGCCCCGCATCGACAGCATTGTGGTGGAAGGCTCAAAAGATATCGAGCAGGAAGACGTCCTTGCCGCCATGGGCACCCGTAGCGGCAACGTGCTCAACGAACAGGTACTTTCTGACGACCTGCAAAAGATTACCGAGCTTTACCGCAAGGAAGGCTACTACCTGGCCAAGGTCAACTATCGCCTCCAAGACCGTCAGGGTGGCCGTGGAGCCGTGCTCGTCATCAATGTGGACGAAGGCAACAAGCTGTATGTCAAGGAAGTGAACATCGAGGGCCTCAAGGCTCTGGATCAGGGCGACCTTGATAAATACATGGCCCTCAAGCCGCGTGGTATTTTTTCATGGTTGACCGGCTCTGGCGTGCTCAAGGAAGAATATCTTGAACGCGACACCAACGCCATCGCCGCCTTTGGCCTCAATGAAGGCTATATCGACATTCAGGTGGGCGCGCCCCAGGTGGATTATCGCGATGACGGCATCTACGTCACCTTTACGGTAAATGAAGGGCCCCGCTACAGCATCCGCAACGTGGTCTTTGCCGGTGACGTCATCGACAGCGAAGACAAAATGCTTGAAGTGATACAGATGGATGACTGGCAGAACTCCAACAAGTTCTTCTCTCTCACTGTCATGCAAGAAGACTCCAAGCGCCTGACCGACCACTATGCCGATTATGGCTACGCCTTCGCAGAGGTGGACACCAAGCTGATGAAGGCCGATGACGGCACTGATCAGGTTGACGTGGGCTACCTTGTCAATAAAAAGCAGAAAGTTTTCATCCGCCGTCTGATGGTTGAAGGCAATACCAAAACACGTGACAACGTCATCCTGCGCGAGATGCGCCTGGGCGACGGCGATATGTATGAAGGTGCCAAACTGCGCCGCTCCAACGAGCGCCTGAACCGCCTGCGCTACTTCGGCGCTGTGGATATGGAAATCATACCCACCGGTCAGGACGACGAGGTTGACCTCAAGGTCAAAGTCAAGGAGACCAACACCGGCGCCATCATGGGCGGTATCGGTTACTCCAGCTACTACGACGTGGGTGTCAGTGCCTCAATTATGGAGCGCAACCTTTTTGGCCGCGGCTACTGGCTGCAGTTGCAGGGCTTCTTCTCCTGGCGGCGCACGTCGGGCACCCTGTCCTTCACCAACCCCCGCGTGTACGACACCGACCTTTCGTTCGGCAAGGACATTTACTACACCCACGACTACTGGGATAACTTCACCAAGGATACCATAGGCGACACTGTCCGCTTTGGTTACCCCATTGGCGAATACACCTCTGTGGGCGTTGGCTACCGTCTGGAACGCTACCACCTCTATGACGTGGAAGACGGCAGCTCGCCCTACATCAGAGACTACAAGGGCATAAACTGGACAAGCGCCGTTTCGGCCCGCATCCTGCGCGACACCACCGACAACAAGGAACGCCCCACCAAGGGCACCATCTCCCGCCTGTGGGCTGAATACGGCGGCGGCGGCCTTGGCGGTACGGACAACTTCATCAAGTCTGTGGCTGACTGGCAGGGCTTCTGGTCCTTCAATCCGCAAAATACCGTCCATCTGCGTGGTCGCGTTGGCGGCGTATTCCAGAACACCGACGACAGGGTCCCCGTATTTGAACGCTTCTGGATCGGCGGTATGGATACCATCCGCGGTTACTCCTATTCTGACCTTTCGCCCCGCGACTACAAGTACGGCGGCGAACAGATCGGCGGCGACCGCATGGGTGTGGCCAACCTTGAATATATCTGGACCTTCCAGAAGGACCTGGGCCTGGCTCTGGTGCCCTTTGTGGACTCCGGCTTCAACATCGACTCCAAAACTATGGGCAATGACTGGGACAAATACATCGTCGCTTCTTCCGGCCTTGAGCTGCGCTGGCGCTCCCCTATGGGCGATTTGCGCATAGCCTACGGCATCCCCCTTGTGCAGGACTACGACAAGGAAATGCCCCCCGGCCGTATCGAATTCAGTATGGGTCAGTTCTTCTAGGCCGTAGCAACAAGCACGAACCTTCAAGAACCGCCTGATTCAGGCTGAACGAATGCATGCGTGGCGCGGGTTTCAAATCCGCGCCACGTTCTTTTGCATCTCGAAAGTTTTTGGCATATATTGTGCAAATCATCTTGTGCATCTGTACCTGCAAGAACAGCAGGGCATGCAATAACCGCAATCTGCCGCTGCAAAGGCATAAGGATGTCCCCGACAAGCTGTCACTAAAATGACAGCCGAGACAAAGTACCCGCAAGGAAAAAG
>JAQVZK010000181.1 GCA_028708195.1 Desulfovibrio sp. | reverse complement strand
CAGTGGTACCTCGCGCTTCATGCGGGACATGATGAGCAGTTCCATGCCGTCGCGTACTGCCACTGACTGGGCGTCAGCCGCGCGGATTTTTTTGTCCACCTCGGGGGTGAAGTAGTATTTGGCGCGCTCGGGCGCACGGAACAGGTGCAGGGTTTTTTGCAGAATGATGCCCTGCACCTCATCCTTTGTCAGCATATGGCGCAGCACGGCAAGTGGGGTTCCGGCTTCGACAAACTGGCCTTCAAGCTCGCTGTGCACCTTGCTCACCTCGCCCTTTTCGGGGGTGCAGATGGCCTTGGGGTTGCGCTCGCGCTCCAGCGTGGCAATAAGGGTGCCGGGTTTTTCTTTCCACTGGCCCTGGGGGCCAAACGCCGTGTCGCCCTGCTTGAGATCGGCAAAAGTAACCTGCCCCGTGTGCGGAGTGCGGATGACGATTTCGCGATAAGGCGAGGCTTTAATTTCGTCCAGCAACGAAGATATATTGATCATGCTTGGTCCGTAATATGCTTGCCGGTGTGCCGAGGGCGGCACGGGCGTTTGGGTTCTTTTATCATGTGCCCGACAGGGGCGCGCGTTCTTTATATACCGGAACGAGTAAAACCGCCTATCGGTAGTACAGGTTTCTGCCACCGATGGTGAGCAGAGCTTGCTTCAGGTTCGCCCGCACCTGCCTTCTGTCCCATATGCCCTGAATGTGCCCGCGTGACAAGGCGCGGTAGGAGCGATGGTACTTGGGCGGAATGTCCATCCCCGTGGTTTCCTTGATGACGCCAGGACCGGCAAAGCCGATATTGGACGAACGCACGGCGAACTGGTAGGGCGAGCAGCCGAGAAAGCTGGCTACGGGCCCGGCAAAGGAATTGGTGTCGTAAAGCACCATGTACAGTCCGCCGGATTCGATGTAGCGGCGCACGGCCACGGTGCAGCGCGGCATCAGAATGACGCCGTGGGTTCCTTCCTGAATGCGTATGCCCGCGGTGCCGTGCACGTACGCCAGGAAGGGATAGCGCTTCTTGGCGGCGCGCTGGGCTGCTTCTACAAACTTGTAGCCCTCGGCAGCGCCGACGGAACCACCGCGGAAGGTGCCCATAAGCATGGCCACCACCATCTTGGTATTGTCTATACGGGCCTCAAAGGTCACGCAGCCGCTCTTGGCCCCGGTCTTTTTTTGCGCAGCGCTTATACGGTCGTTGAAACCGGGGAAATCCAGAGGATTGCCCGCTTCGATCTCGCTGTTGAACTCAAAAACAGAGCCAGCGTCAAAGACGTTTTTTACGTACCATTCCGGCTCCATAGGGAAGTGGTAGCCGCAATGGCTGCACACACCGGCAAACTCGGCAAAGAGGTCCGGTCCCCACAGGTCAAGGCAGCCGTAGGATGCGCTGTTGGGGCAGGTGACGGTGCGGTCTGTCTTGTAGCGCGGGGATATATAGTTCCACTTGAGGCGGCGGGAGTCGTCAGACCAGGTGGAAAGGGCCATGAGCTCCTTGGCCTTACTGTCCTGTTTGCTGGGCAACTTGCGGGTGAGTTTGCGCCAGGGAGCCAGCAAACGGCCCTTGAACACTTCCCACTCGTTGTCCATCTCTTCCATAAAGGTGCGGATGTGCCTTTGGTGCTTGCGATAGAAGTCGTACTTGAAGCTCACCCAGGGTTTGGAAATCCAGTCCCAGGTTGCGCCCGCAAGCTTGGTGAGGAAGGGCCTGCGGTCGCGGGCTGCCTGACGCGAAAGCCGCAGAAACTTCTGCTGACGTTTGTCACGCAGGCAGTCTTTGGCCTTGGACGAAAGCCCCCAGCGGGTGTGCATTTCGTCCAGATTGGCGTCAGGCTTGCGCAGGCGAGAGAGGGCCAATCCCTTGAGGATGGGCATCTTGCGGGTGGATACCACCACCTCGTCTGTTGCGCGAATGACCTCCTGCCGCAGACTGCGAAAAAAGTCAAAGTGCCAGGGGCGTGCGCCCAGCGGGGGTTCCTGCACGATGCGGTCAATGTAGCCGAACTTGATGTTGTCCTGCGCGGTGATCTTGAGGTTCTGGGCGCAGTGTTCGATCAGTTCGGGCGTGGCGCGTTGACCGGACTTGAGGCGGCCTTCAATGGCGGCGGCTCCTTCGGGCGAAATGACCGAATAATAGCCGTGCGAAAGCATGAGCCTTTTGTCGGCGAGGCCAATGGCCTCGGCACCGCCAGAGCCACCTTCGGATATGACAGCGATGACAGGAACCCGAAGGCCCGCCATGCTGTAAATATTACGGGCGATCTGCTGGGCGGCACCGGGGTAGTCCTCAATGGGGTACGAACCGGGCGTGAAGATGTAGGCATGGATTGGAATGCCCTCGGTTTCGGCCACGCGCATATACTGCTGCGCCTTGGCGTTACCCCAGGGTTTCACCGAACCGCCGTTGCGAAACTCCGCCCCGTGGCCCTTTTCTTGCCCGATAACCATGACAGACTGGGTATAGGTTTTTTTGCCGCGCCGTCTCGTGATGACGGCGCGGGCAATAAGCATGCTGGGGTCAAGGCTGTGTTCGTCCTGCCCCCCGACCTCGGTAAAGTTGTCGTAGACGTTTTCCAGAATATCTCGCAGGCAGACGCGCTGCGGGTGACGCACAATACGCACCTTGTCCATAGGAGTGATGCTGCCCTCAAGGCGGCGCTCCACATAGCTGAAAAGGTCTTCTACCGTGGCCAGTTCGGCATAGGGGTCTTCAACGTCCCCTGCGCGAACGCGGGTCGCAAAAGAGGTGAGCTTTTCTTCCAGCAATTGGGCATTGTCTTTATGCTTGCCGGCAAAGATGTCCACCAGATAGCTGAGCCTGTCGCGCAGGCTCTGGATGCGTTTTTCTATGTTGTTATCCATGACTCGCGTTTGCCGCTAAACGGGTTTTTTAAGATAGTTGGAGTAGGAGGAGTGCAGGGCGGCCAGAGGATTGTTGCCAAGCATACGGTCCTTGACTGCCAGCACGGTGGTGGGGGCGTCAAGGTAGCGCATGACAAGCGTGTCGTGAGCCACACACAGGCCCAGCAAAACGTTCAGATCAACCTCCGCGTCATTCATGAGCTTGGCCTGCAAAACCGGGTTGCACATGGTTTCGGGCTTGGCGGGGTTGTGCAGATGCTCGGCTTCAAGGCCCAGGGCGGCCTTGGATACGTTGCCCACCTTGCAAATGACCGAAACAACCTCAAAACCGTGGGCAGCAAAAATTTCGGCCACGGTTTTCGCGTCTTCACGCAGGCCGATGCAGAACAACAGCCCCAGGCGCTTGTAGCCCATTGCCTTGGCATATTCCATTATTTCAAGAATACGCGGGTGGCAGGGGATGCGCGTACCGTCAGGCAGTGTTGTATAGCAGTTGTACTCTACAATGGCCGATTCACGCGCCATACGCAGCACTTGTTCATCCTGATAACAGGCCAGGGCTTCTTCGCCAAGCTTTTGCTGCATGGCGGTGGGGCAGTTTGGCGGATGCTTGCCGCCAGCCTTGACGCACAGGCGGTCATTACGCTTGAAGGGACAGGTGGCACATGTGGGAAATAAGGATTTATCCATGATGGTATCCTTTCGGTCAAAAACGGAGAATGCGTCCGGTATTGGCCGCTAAAAAATTGACGTTGGATTTTAGTTCGTCGCCCGCACCGTTGTGCCCTTCAAGACGCAGGTCGCCTAAAAACTCAAGGCCACGGGCCTTGGCTTCTTCCAGATCTTTGCCCCAGATAATGGCGAGAGCCAGGTTGGGGTCAAACTCCGTAGGGATTTCATACGGTTCTTCGGTGGGCACATGAGTTAGCATGGTCAGCCAGGGCTGGGCTTTCCAGCGGAAGCGTTCGATGCGTCCCACCCAGGGGGTGAAGTTGGTGTCAGGATCTTCAGCAATAAGTCGGTATTCGATACCAACACCGTCAAAGGCAATGTCAGCTTGTTTGTAACCCAGCGGTTCGCCAAGCCCGATGCGTATCTGCTCGGCGATTATGTCCACATCCCCCTGGTCCCTGACGCGTGAAATTCGGGCCGAAACGCCGTTTTCCACCTGGATGCGGGTGTTGACCTCCATAAGGAACGGCTCGCCCTTGCGGGTGACAATCCATTCCCAGGTGCCCACGTTGTCGTAGCCGACCTTGTGGGCCATAGTCAGGGAGTAGTGGACGATATCTTTAAGAACCTTGCCCGCGTCAAAGGTGTATTCGATTTCGTCGGGCACAAAGCCGGGGGCGATTTCGATACGTTTTTGCAGCCCTGTGGACTGGATGGAGCAGTTGCGGGTGCCAAAATGCACGGGGTTCACCCCCGTACGGTCAGAAACCACTTGAACTTCGAGGTGGTTGAAGTCGATAATACGCTGCTCGATAAGTACGCCCTCGTCCTTGAACTGCCGCAGGGCGTAGCTGCGTATGCGGCGGTAGACAGAGCGGAACTGGTCGGGGTCGTACACTTCTTCAATACCCATGCCGCCGCCGCCAGCAGAAGCCTTGACCAGCACAAGCGGCCTGCTGATGCCCTGCTGTTCCTGAAATTCAAAGATGCTCTTGGCAATGCGCTCGGCTTCCATTTCATCATAGATGGGCCGGTCTGAACCGGGCACCGTGGGCACGCCAAGGCTGCGCGCAAGGCGCTTGGTGTTGATCTTGTCACCAAGCTCACGAATAATTTTCCACGAAGGGCCTATAAAGATGAGTTTACGGTCCCGTTTGGCCACACGACGGGCGAAACGGTAATCCTCGGCAAAGAATCCGTAGCCGGGGTGCACGGCTGTGCAGCCCGCCTCATCAGCCACAGACATGAGCTCGTTGGCATCGTGGTACGATGAAACGCGAAAGAGGCTTTTTTCGCCCCCTTCTTCACGCGCCAGGCGCACGTGCCCAGACGCTGCGTCTTCAGCTGTGAATATGGCTGTAAAGGCCACGCCAAGCTTGCGGCAGGCCCTCATGATACGCATGGCGATTTCGCCGCGGTTGGCTACCAGAATTTTGTGCTTTTGCAGGGGAATGATTTCCTGAGCGTTGTCCAAGCCTGTCTCCATATGCGGCGCCCGGGGGCGCAAATAGTTGTTGTCTGTAGTTCCGGTGCTGCTGCGTGTGCCGCAGGCAGCAGCGTTCAGGTCAAACCGCTGGTTTGTCCTTGTGGGACAGGGCCGGGCGGGATATACAGAGTTTGTATCAAACAAGCATACGCACTTTTCGTGTGAAAATCCACACGCACCGTCACAAT
>JAQVZK010000004.1 GCA_028708195.1 Desulfovibrio sp. | reverse complement strand
TAATCTCGACCAGCCCCTGGACGACCCCAATTTGCGCCTCTTGCCGCCATCCCCGGCCTCCAGCGGCGTCAATACCTGGAAACGCCCGGCAGAGACAGCGCCCATGACGACACCTGCACAGTCCTCCCTTTCCTGGGGCAGTGACTTCGACCCCGAATCAGCGCCTGGTCAGAGAAGCCCTGCGGACAGCGCTGCCCAATCCCTTTTTGCGGGCGCAGACCCCAGCCTGTGGGAAAACGCGCTGCGCGCACCGCTGGACCGCCTTATGCGCGAAGGCGCGGCCCTGAACAGCTGCTCTCTGCCCCCGGCTGTGCGTCAATACGCCGAAAACATGCTTGAAGCTGCAACGGCCCTGGCCCATGCGGTGGACAATCCGGGCAAGAGCCAGGCCCAGAGCGCCATCGGTGAGCCCCGCAGTGCTTTCAACCTGCAACACATGGTGCGCGAGGCGCACGACGCCGTCAGCAGCACTGCCGAAAACGCGGGTATCGGGCTGGCCTGGTATATGCCGCCCCTGCTTGGCCACATGTTCGAGGGTCAGGCTCAAACCCTGCGCGAAACCCTTTGCCTGCTGCTGGAGAGTGCTGTACGCGCCACCACGCGCGGGGCCGTGCACCTTTCTGTACGGCGGGTGCCCGAAAGCGCCGACCCCGGCCATCTGCTCTTTACGGTTACGGACACGGGCGCGGGCATTCCCCCGCGCAGCCGCTCCACCCTTGCCCTCACACGGGCCTGGGAACTGGCCGGAACCAACAACTGCTATCTCAATGTGGAATGTGGCCCGCAAGGCACAAGCATTTCCTTTACCCTGCGGCTCAAGCCGCTGGAGCAGGAAACCGCCGCCCCCAAGGCCCGTGAACCCCATATAACCATTGTGGCCGACAGGGCCGTGGAGCGTCAGGATCTGGCGCACATGGCCGCGGCCCAGGGCCTGCAAAGCACAGAAGCCCGCACCATGCGTGAAGCTCTGGAACTCAACAAAGAAGCCCCGGCCCTGCTGCTGGTGGTGCACTCGCCTATGGACGGCCCGGCTGAAACCGACGCTTTGGACCGCTTCAAAAATCAGGCCCTTGAGGCTGGTCTGCCCTTTTTCAAGGCATTGGCCATCACTGCCGACGACAGCCGCTGGGATGCCCTGGCGGAATCTGGCTATACCCATGCCCTGCTTGAACCGGTGGAGCGGGCCGCCTTTGCCGTCACCGTGCGTGAAGTATATGAAGAAGCTGGCTTTTCCTTGTCAGAAATCGATGCGCACAGCGAGCAGCCTCCCCTCGAAGGCGCGCCTGACCAAACCAATGCCGAGGCTGCCGCAACGGCGCCAGCGGGCTTCCCCCACCGTGCCGCAGAAACCCAAAGCGGCACCGCCTCGGCCCCCGAGACGGTGCCTTCAGACCTGCCCGATCTTTTCGGCGCAAGCTCCGCCTGGGCACCCCACGATGCGAACAGTGTGCGCCTGCCCGACCTGACATCTCTGCCGCAGATTCTTGGCATGACCGATCAGATGCGTGAAACCGCGCTGCCCTGGCCTGACCTTTCTGACCCCGCCACAGATGATGCCGCCACAACGGACGCCACGTCCGCCGCACTGGTTGCTGACGCCGGAGTACTGCTGTCGCACATGGCCCCCCTGCCGGAGCAGCCAGAAGACCCTGATGACCCCGATATGCCGGATCTTTCCAACCTTGAATCCCTGCAACTGCCCCTGCCGGGCATTCCCACAAGCACCACCAAGGGCGAGGCTGCCGAGACGGGCGAAGAATTTTCCACTGACCCGGACTTTGACTCCTTTGCCGAACCGGAACCTTTTGCACCCAAAGAAGCCGCAGACGCTGCCGATGTTAGCGACGATGCAGACAAGGCCGAAGCCGCTGTTGTTGGCGACGCCGCCCATATGCCCGGTGCCGTAGATGTCGTAGACGCCGCCGACTTCATAACCTCGGCGGGCCTTGAAGGGCCTCAGTGGAACGAAGAAGCCTTTCCGGCACCAGCGTCATCCGTTGAGGTTGCCGCGCCCGAGGATGCCACTCCCGGCCCGGAACAGGCCATGCCACAGGTGCCGGTTCAGACAGAATACATCGTGCCAGAACATACCGACAGCCCTGAAGAAACCGCCACTGAGCATGCCGAGGCCGTTGAGGGCGAATATTTGGTTGAACCTTTTGCGACAGCAGCAATGCCAGCAGAAGCGCAGCCTGATGATATTTCGGATGCAGAAACGCAGGCGGAAGTGAATTCGCCCGTAGACGCGCAGCCCGACGATATTTCAGATGTCGAAGCACAGCCCGAAGAAAGCTCGTCTGCAGAAACGGCAGACGCAGCATCTGAGTCCAGCGACGTTCCATCGCCAGACGACGATGCTTCAGAACAGCTTGTTCCTGCGGATGCCGCTGCAGACGCAGCGCCGCAACCCGTTGTGGATGAAGCAGGCCCGGCTGCAAGCCTGGCCGCAGCCATAAGCAGCCCGGCCGCCCAGGCGGGCCAGCCCGTCATTATGATTCAGGGCAAAATTGGTGAAGCCATACTCCGGCCGGTCAATGCCCCTGCTGCGCCTTCTGCGCCCAGCGCTACGCAGGTACATGCGTCCTACCCCGCAGAAACCGCCGTTCAGGAACCGCCCCAGCCCGAAGTTCATGATGTGGCCGCAGCAGACGTGCCCCAATCGGCCAGCCCGGAAGAATACCTTGACCGCAACCTCGCCGGATCAGACGCAGTCCTGCACGAAAACCTGAGCTGGGGTGACGAGTGGGTAGGCGAACCCATGCCCATCGGCACGCCCATTTCCACGGGCAAGCGTGCCGCAGACACCAGCGCGCCCACACCAGCCGCTGCTTCCCAAACGGTGAAGGCAGCGCCCCAATCTCCCGCCTACGTGAGCCCCAGCCTGTCCAGCCCCGGCGAATGGGTGGGCGAGCCCATGCCCGTAAGCAAAAGCCCGGTTGCCGCAAAGGCGGAGGCTCCGGCGCAGGCTACGCCCATCAAAGAGCAGAGCGCGCCTATGCAGGAAGCACCAACCAGATCTTTGCGTGCCATCCCCTGGCCAGGGCCCAATCTGTCTGAAACAAAGGGCAAGGATGCGGCAGCGGCTCCGACGGCCACGGTCGCTCAAAAACCCGTGGCAGCACCCCAGAAATCTCGGGAAATGCCACGAACCGCCACCGGCAGGCTCATACTGAAACTTTTGGGTAACGTGGCTGCTTCTGAGCCGGCCCCCCTGCCCACACCCGAAACAGCACCCCAACCCGCTGCTCCGACCGCTGCCCCCACGGGTACCTCACGTACCGCCGCCACAAGACTGGGTGCCGACAGCGAACCCTCATTTGTGGACTTTATCGCAGGGGCAACGCAGACCCCCGCAGGCCATATTTCCGCAGAGCAGGCTCCCGCATGGCGCGACGAAGAAACCAGGCAGACGCAGCCCCCAGAGGCCACAGCGCCACAACCCACCGAGAGGGCAACGCCAACGCAACCGGTTTTGCCCGCGCAGGAGGACGAAACCCTTGTACAGCTCGTCTACCGCCTGGACGCCGCAATGGAAGAAGCCCAACGGGCTTACAAGGGCCGCAGTTGCCACGCCGTGGGCGAAGCTGCCAGCCGCATTGCCAACGATTCCGACGCGTTCGGCTTTCGAGTGCTGGCGCGCATGGCCCGCTGTGTGGAGCGCGCCGCCAAGGCCAATGACATGAACGCCCTGCGCGACCTTTTACCCGAACTGTCAGTGGCTGTTGAGCGCAACCGCATTGCACTCAACCCGCGCCATCAGGGCCGATAATTTGAATTTTCCCCGCATGGGCCGCCCGCGCGAGTAACGCAGGCGGCTTCATGCGGGGCACATTTCCAACCTGCGCTTGCTAAACCGGGACAGGGACTTCCCCTCAGACCGGCGTCTGGCTGCTCTGCCTCTTTTTGGCGAGCAAACGGCGCATTGCGGTAAAAGAACCAACCCTTCGTAAAGGAAATGGCATGATCATAGGTGTGTTAGAAACACTGGTCCTGGTAGCAGTGCACATTTTGTCCTGGGTTGCCGTCTGCCACGCGCTGCTGACCAAGCACGACCCACGCGCGGCTTTGGGGTGGACCGTGGCGGCCCTGCTTCTGCCGCTGGTGGGTCCTCTTCTGTACGCAACCTTTGGCATCAGCCGGGCAGAAAGCCACGCCAGCCGCATGATGCGCCGTCAAGAGCCGCTTGAGCCAGACTATGCCCATCCGCCCTTTCCCGACGGGCCGCCCAAAGACTTGCCCGAATACATCATCAGTATGGAAAAAATCGGCCGCCACCTGACGGAGCAGCACCCGTCCATCGACAACAGCCTTACCCCCCTGCACAACGGCGACGAAGCATACCCCCTTATGCTCTCGGCCATACGTGAAGCCAAGGAACAGGTTTTTCTCTGCACCTATATTTTCAACGCGGGCGAAGTCGCCTCGGAGTTTGGCAAGGCCCTCACAGAGGCCTCACAGCGCGGGGTGGATGTGCGCCTGCTGGTGGACGGCATCGGCATGCTGTATTCCTGGCGCAAGCCTTGGAGAAAATTGGCAGAACACGGCGTACAAGTGGCCATGTTCATGCCGCCGCGCCTCTTTCCGCCCAATTTCAGCATCAACCTGCGCAACCACCGCAAGATGCTTGTTTGCGACAATACGGCTTTTACCGGCGGCATGAATATCTCTGACGACAATATCGCAGCCGGAAAGGTCAAGTACGTTCAGGACATGCACTTTCACTGTGAAGGGCCCATTGTTGACCAGCTGCGCCGCGCCTTTCTGCTCAACTGGGGCTTCTGCACAAACAAGTACACGCCGCTTCCCCCGGCCAGCAGCCTGCCCGCTGGCGATAGCCATTGCCGCATCATTATGGACGGCCCCGGCTCAGAAGCGGATGTGCTCAACGACATTTACTGCGCTGTTGTCAATGCTGCCCGCCAGTCTGTCCGCATTATGACGCCCTATTTCTTGCCTTCGCACGGCCTTGTGTCGGCACTGCGCAGTGCGGCACTGCGCGGGGTGGACGTAAACGTGGTGCTGCCCGCCAAAAACAACCTTTTTTACGTACACTGGGCGCAATATCGCCTGCTGCCCACGCTGATTGAGGCTGGCGTACGGGTGTGGTATCAGCCGCCGCCCTTTGCCCACACCAAGCTTCTCACTGTGGATTACTACTACAGCCAGGTCGGTTCAGCCAATCTGGATACGCGCAGCCTACGGCTCAATTTTGAGCTGAATATGGAAGTTTTTGATCCGAAGTTTTGCAAGCAGATTGCCACTCATATCGATGAAACCATTGGTCGCAGCACTGAAATGACATCCCAGGAACTGAAAAACATGTCGCTGCCCGTCAAGTTACGCAACGCCGCCTGCTGGATTTTTTCGCCGTATCTTTAGGATTGAAATGTTTTGTGGGGGAGGGACCCTTTTGAAAAAGGGTCCCTCCCTCACGCCCCCTCCCCCTAAAACTCTTATTGCTGTTTCGGTGCGCCACAAAGAACCTTCTGCTGGCTGGCACCCTGATGGCCGAGAAGCCCTACGATGGCATTGCGCGGCTTTTGACACGTCCGCGCGGAGCGCGCCCCTTCTTTCCCCAAAACAAAACAGCCCGGTTTGTCCGGGCTGTTTTGAAACCGTTCTCTTCATAAAAACGAGCTGGCACTTTTCAAATATCACAAGCCTGAAGGGGCATTCTCTGTAGTTTCCCTGGACATGACACAGTTTTTTTGCCGTTTTTTACCTGCATAAAGGTAAAAATCCGCTTCCTTGATGAGCGAGTCGAAAGATTTACCCGGGGCATACTCCACCACTCCCAGAGTGATGGTGGCGCTGATGGCGATGTCGCCATCATAAATCGTCGTGCTTTCTACTGTTTGGCGCAGGGTTTCTGCCAGAACAAGGCCTTCTTTCAGCGAACTCGAAAGAACAAGAACAAGAAACTCTTCGCCGCCCCAACGCGAGGCGCTGTCTTCTGGGCGAATATTCTGGCGAAAGATGTCAGCAATGGCCTTCAGCACCACGTCGCCCGTGTTGTGGCCATAGGTGTCATTGACGGACTTGAAGTGGTCAATGTCTGCCAGGACGATACAGAACTGAAGCCCTTCGCGTTGAGCACGCGCAACCTCCTCCTCCAGCCTTTCGTACATGGCCCGGCGGTTGAGCAGGCCAGTGAGAAAATCACTGTAGGCTACACGCTGCAACTCCCGGTAGGCGTCATCCAGCTTGTTTTTTTCCTTCCTCAGTTCGGCCTCGTCTTCCTTGAGCTTGCCGATGAAAAGATTGACCATGCTGGTGAGCCTGCGCTCGAAAAGAACCATCATGCCTATATACAGCAGGCTGATTATGGAAATTATCTTGGCATAGGAGGATATTTGATTTTTGAAAGCCCGATTGAAACCTGCCTCGCGCTTTGCCACCAAAGACAACATATCGTCGGTGTGGATGCCTGTGCATACAATCCAGTCAAAAGGCTTGTATAGCTGGGCATAGGCGAGTTTTTCAGTCACTTCGTCCGAATGGATTTTCTTGAACTGGTAGGTAAAATAGACTTTCCCGTGCTTGAGCACGCCCTCCAGCTCTTCCTTGTAGGCCAGATTGCCTACTGGGTCGGCGTCTTCAGTGGACAGCAGCACCTCTTCATCACCGACCAGCGACGGGTGCACGACGCGAACGGCATAGCCCGGCCCGCCGCTGTAGTTTCGAACACCGTTAATCCAAATGTACTGATTAAGTGAAAAACGCAGGCTGCGCACAATGGCGATGCTGCGGTTTTTGGCAATGGTGTCTATGGCTTCCTTTACAGCAAAAATAGCCACAACACTGTTGCCGTCGAGGTTACTGACGGCCCAGACAGGAAAATCATCCGTGGGCCCATGCTCTCCCCCCTTGAAGGACTCAAGCAGCTTGGGCACAAGAGCTTCTTCGTCAGTCCAGAGTATTTTCTGGCTTTCCCGGTCATATACCGCGAGGCCAATGCCCGTATTGTGCCGAACAAAGCGGGGGGTGTGCTTGGTCACGTTGGGGTCAAAGCCGTCTATTATGTCTTTTGTGCTGAGTTTGAGGGTAGACAAGAGGGCACATTGGGCCTGGCCCAGGGTCTGGTATTCGTTGTACACCGTTTCGCGTATGGCCTCGATCTCGGCCACGACCCTTTCAACTCTTTCTGCAAGGATTTGTTTTTTTTCGCCAAAGATAGCTGTTTTTGATTCGGCTACCATCATGTCGAACTGCTTGCGCACAGAAATAAAATACGGCACCGACAAAGCCACTGAAATGGTCAACAGCAACAGCAGGCCGGTAACATAGTAAAAGACTCGAATTTTTCGTTTGGCCAGTTTTTCCATTCGGGGACCTTATGGGATGCGTCTTGCTTCAAAAAATTTTAGCTAAAGCGCGCAATCATTTTGCTCCATCATACCAGAAACCTTTTTTATTTAAAAGATCTCTTGTTATTTCCTTTTTCTGAAAATATAGGCATTCGCTTAAAAAAAGAAGCCCCTGAAAAGGGGCTTCTAACGGAGTGATATACGGCGTCAACCTACTCGACTGTAACACTTTTTGCCAGGTTGCGGGGTTGATCCACATCCTTGCCAAGGTAGTCAGCGGTTTCGTAGCTAAAGAGCTGCAGCGCAGGAAGCGCCAAAAAAGCAGAAAGCGGGCCGCTAAGAGCCGGAATATCCCAACGGTCCTCGGCATCAAGCTCAACCCCCTTGTTGGTCAGGGCGATAACCTGCCCCTGCCGGGCCTGAACCTCCACCATATTGGACTTTACCTTGGGCAGCAGGGCGTCATCCAGGGCCAGGGCAAAGGTGGGAAAGCTCGGGTCAATCAGCGCAATGGGGCCGTGCTTCATTTCGCCTGCGGCATAGCCTTCGGCGTGAATGTAAGAAAGCTCCTTGAGCTTGAGCGCGCCCTCCAGAGCAAGGGGATAGCAATGCCCACGCCCAAGAAAAAAGAAGTTGTTTACCTGCGCATACTTGCGTGAAATTTCCTTGGCACGCTCATGCATTGCGGGCAAATTGCCGTCCAGCAAGGCGGGCAGGTTTTCTAGCATATTCAGGGTGCTGCGGCTTTCTTCCACCGGCAGGCAGCCTTTGCGGGTTCCCCAGTAGAGCGCCATGAGGCTCAGCATGAGCATCTGACTGCACATGGCCTTGGTGGAAGCCACGCTGATTTCTGGCCCGGCCTGCGTATACAGCACGGCTGAAGCTTCACGGGCGATGGACGAGCCCACCACGTTGCACAGGCCAAGCACAGGTACGCCGCACTGCTTTGCAATGCGCAGGGCAGCCAGAGTATCGGCGGTTTCGCCGCTCTGGCTGATGACAAGCACCATATCGTCCTTGTCCAGCAGCAGGGTATCGCGGTAGCGAAACTCTGAGGCTATTTCCACCTGCACGGGCACGCGCGCCCAGTGTTCAAGCAAGAGCCGCCCCCACAGGCCCGAATGGTACGACGTGCCGCAGGCCACGATGTGCAGGCGTTTTGGCACGGGCAGATCATCCAGTTCTTCAAGGCGCACCTTGCTCTTGCATTCACTCATGCGGCCCGTAAGACCGTCAGAAATGACGCGCGGCTGCTCAAATATCTCTTTGAGCATAAAGTGGCGGAAACCGCCCTTCTGGGCAGCCTGCATGTCCCACTGTATGGTCTGGGTTTCGTGGCTCACAGGGCTCAAGTCTTCAAGCCGCAGGATTTCGTAGCTGTTTGCCGTGGCGCGCACGAGGTCGCCGTCCTGCAAAAAAACCACTTTGCGCGTGTAGGGCAAAAAGGCCGGAATGTCAGAAGCCACAAAATTTTCGCCCGTGCCCTGACCGAAGATCAGCGGGGCGGACATGCGTGCCGCGTAGATGACGCCGGGCTCTGCCTTGTCCATAAGGCACACGGCGTACGCACCGTGGGCCTCGCGCAGGGCCGTGGCAAAGGCGTGCAAAAGGTCGGGCGAGGTCTTGCGGCGCTCGGCCACAAGGTTGACCAGCACCTCGGTATCTGTTTCTGAACTGAAGGTGTAGCCCTTGCCCGTCAATTCTGCCTTGATGGCCTGATAGTTTTCGATGATGCCGTTGTGCACGATGGCCAGGGAGCCGTCGTTGCTGCAATGGGGGTGCGCATTACGCTCGGCGGGTACGCCGTGTGTTGCCCAACGGGTATGCCCCATAGCGCAGGTGGGCGTGGTTACAGACTCGTGGGCGAGCTTTTCTTCCAGCGCCGCCAGCTTGCCCATAGCACGTACCACATGGATGTCGTCCTGGCGCACAAAAGCCACACCAGCGGAATCATAGCCTCGATACTCAAGCCTGCGCAGCCCTTCCACAACAACGGGAACAGCTGGCCTGTGTCCTGCGTAACCGATAATGCCGCACATAAAGTGCCTCCTTATATACCACCGGAAGCCGAGCCTCCGGCACCGCTGAAATCTGCGGCGCTGATACGTCCTTGCCGTTCTTTGCCGGGGCCTTTGTGCCCCGGCAAACCATGACTGCATGCCTTGCTCTGACAAACAAGGCCGGAGCCGTCAAGCGGCTCCGGCCAGAATATTTCTGAATCAGGCGCGAAAGCCTTTTTCTTCAGACCTGCCAAGGGTGTTACGGTATTTCATACTCTGCATGCAAATATCCGGGCCTGACAGGGGGCTTGTATTACATGTTCTTACGGTCAACAAAATCTTCGTTATACACTTCGATCTTGGCACCAGTTGCAAGGCGCTGCATAAACATTTCAAACAGGGCGTCAGCGCGGTCGCGGGTAACGGCGTTGCCCATTATGTCCTTGACCATGTCCCACTCGGCAGCGTCAGGCGGCTGTACGCCCTTGACGCGCAAAAGAACTGCCCCGGCACCCTTGGCGTCCTCAACAGCGTAAGCCACGGGCAACCACTGCCCGGCCTTGGCTTCAAACAGGGCTGCGGCCATTTCTGCATCGGGCGTAAAGTCGGCCAGGCCGCCGTTACGCTCCATAGCCTTGGCGTTTTTGATTTCGCGGCCCTTGAGGCCCGCCGCGCCGAGGGGTGCAGCGTCAAGCTCCTTGCGCAGCTCAGCCGCTGCGTCCAGAGCCGCCACCAGAGCCTTTTGCCCCACCAGGACCTTCGCAATCTCGCCCCTCACAGAATCGAGGGAAGCGGTTGTGGCGGGTTCGGATTTAATCACGCGGGCCCCCACATAGGACTTGCCCGCCTCAAGGGCCGTATCCACGGGATTGCCAGCCGGGGTACCCACAAGGGTGGCGGCACCACTGGCGGTAACGCCCAGCGTTTTCTCAAGCTCTGCGGCCGAAAGCAGGCCGGTATCGCCCCATTTGAGGCCGAACTTTTCCGCGCCCTGCTGCAGGGAGCGACCAAGAATGTTGTCTTCAACAAGGCTGTCGACCACGTCGTGCAACTTTTCCACGCCCTGTTCCTGGGTCATGGCCGCCAGCACATCGGCTTCGACCTGCTTGAAGGGCGCAAGCCCCCCAGCCTTCTTTTCTTCAACCTTGATAATGTGCAGGCCAAACTGGGTGCGCACCGGGGCCGAAACCTTGCCCGCATCAAGCGCAAAAGCGGCGTCTTCAAAGGGTTTCACCGTCATGCTGCGCTTGACCCAACCCAGCTCGCCACCAGGGCCGGCGGCATTGGGGCCATTGTGTTCGTCGGCCACCGCGGCAAAACTCTTGCCGGATTTGATTTCAGCTTCGATCTTGGCAGCCTGCTCCTGAGCCTTTTTCACCTGGCCATCTGGTGCGTCTTCTGCCAGGGGCACAAGGATGTGGGCGACCTTCACTTCTTCTTTCTGCTCAAAGCGGGCAGCGTTTTCTTCATACCATTTTTGTGCCTGGGCAGAGCTGATGCTGCTGGCCTTTACCAGATCCTGAGGATTGATAAGTACATACGAAATGTCTGCCTTGGCGGGAATGGCAAACTGCGCCTTGTGGCTTTCGTAGTAGGCATCCACTTCTTCTGCAGAAGGCTTGATGGAAGAGGCGAACTCTGCAGAATCTATAAAAATGTAGTCCACGTCACGCTTTTCACGCAGAAATTCAAAGCGCTTCTGCGCCTCGGCGGGGTCAGCCCAGGCAGGAGCCGTCACCATTGTGTAAATCTTCTGCCGCAGCATGTCGCGCGCAGTGTCCTGCTCAAACTGGGCAGGAGCAAGGCGCTGTGCCGCCAGCACGCGGGTGTAGACATTGGGGTCAAACTGCCCGCTTTCGTTCTGGAAGCTTTTGATATTGCCGATGGCCATGCGCAGTTCCACAGGCGTGATGGCCACACCTGTGCGGGCCGCCTCCTGAGACAGCAAGACCTGGGTGACAAGGTCACGCAGAACCTGACGGCCCAGTTGCTGTTGCTTCAACTGATCGCGGGTAAGCCCGGGATTGCTGCGCAGCAGGTTTTCTTCGGCATTGCGGTAGGCAAATTCAAATTCCCGCATGGTGATGCCATCACCATTGACCACGGCCACAAGGGTGCCCGCGCTGCGGTCGTTAAAATTGCCCACGCCCCAGAAAACAAAGACGAGGATGATAAGCGCAAAGGCCAGTTTGACGCCCAGGGACTGTGATTTCTCGCGGATATACTCAAGCATGCGGACTCCGGAATGCATAATTGCTTTTGACGTAGAGCGGCATCATATGCGCAATCTTGTAGAAACTCAAGAAAGACTGGGCAACAGCCCAAAAAGGCCTCGGCCTTTCTTACTGTATGCCTAACTTGCGCATACGGTGCTGCAGTGTTGAACGCGGCACATCAAGCAGACCGGCGGCTCCCCCAGGGCCGGAGAGCTTGCCCCCACTGAGGCGCAAAGCTTTTTCAATGTGCGCCTTTTCATTTTCTTCAAGTGTTGGCAATGCCAGTACATCATCTGCCTTTTTGGGTATGGACTGAGGCAGAATCGGCGTCTGCCAGCCACCGGCGGGCTGCCCGGAGGCCAGCCCCTGCGTCTGCACCGCTGGGGCAGGCGCCACGTCCTCTGCCGGAATTTTCCACAGGTGCAGAGCTTCTGCCACAAAGCTGTTTGTAATAGGGCCATCCAGGGTTTGCAGCAGCAGGCGGCTGACCACATTACGCAGTTCACGCGTGTTACCGGGCCAGAGGTGCTCATGCAGCGCCTCCATTACAGAACGGGAAAGCCTTGGCGGCGTTATTTCGTATTCCTTGGCGAACTGCTGCACAAAATGTTCTACAAACAGGGGTATATCATTTTTTCTTTCACGCAAAGGCAGCATCCGCAGCACTACCGATCCTAGCCGGTAATAGAGGTCACGGCGCAGGCGGCCTTCTTCCATCGCCGCCCCAAGGTCTATATTGGTGGCGGACATGACGCGGATATCAACCCCAATGGGAGAAGCTTCGCCCACCCGCTCAAAAGAATTTTCTTCAAGCACCTGCAAAAGCTTGCTCTGCATCTCGGGCGCAAGCTCCCCTATCTCGTCCAGAAAAAGCGTTCCTCCCTGGGCCAATTCCACACGGCCCACGCGCTTGCTGGTAGCCCCGGTAAAAGCTCCCTTGGCATAGCCGAACATTTCGCTCTCAAACAGGGTCGGCGGCAGGGAAGGGCAGTTGACCTTGACAAAATTGTTTCCCTTGCGGGGGCTGTGGCGATGCAGCCAACGAGCCATCATGCTTTTGCCCGTCCCCGTCTCGCCCACTATCATAACCGCGATATGCAGCTTTGCCACCTTGCGGGCCAAAGCCATAAGCCTGCGCATGTCAGGAGTTTCAAGCAAATGGGTTGACAGCAAAATACTGCCTGTGGTGTCGGTGTCGGGAGTTTGCGGCAGAACGACTTGCGCGGCGCGCGCCTTTTCGAGCCGCTCTTCAGACAGCACGGCGAAAAGAAAGGTGGACAGCACCGGGCTTAGCTCCAGAAGCATATTGAGGATCTGTACGATATTTTCCGGAGGTTTGACAAATGAGACGTGCAGTGTGCCGATAACTTCGCCACTGACGATCAAAGGCAGAGCAATGGTGGAGTTAAGCCCAACCGTTGAAAGCGGCATGGGTGAGTCGCCAAAATCGTGTTTCGCCAGATCATTGATAACCACAGGCTTGCGCGAGGCAATGGCCAGGCCGGCCACCGTGTTTTGGGCAATACGTGTGTTGGAAAGCGACTCCACCACGGTGCCGTCGGCTGCGGTAAACAAATTAAGAAACTCCCTTTCTGCGTCATACAGATTGATGCAGAAACGGTCATAGTGAAATAAGACACGAAGCTGCTTGGCAAGCATGCGAAAAAAAGCATTGCGGTCCATTTTTCCCACAACCAGTTTAGCCAGATGGTGCACAACCTGGCCTACTGTCTGGGAAGGATTACTCAAACCATCAGATGAAATCTCGTAGGGCATAATTCACCTCTGCCCATATTTAATCATTTTTCTGCCCAAATACAATCATTTTTCTCGCGGACGGGCACAATTAACTGGGCAATCAACCAAGATTGTGAAAATAAATCCTTGTTTATCGCCAACTATGAAGATATCGATCATTTGGCATGCACCTTGCTACTACCTTGGCAAGATTTGGGGGAAAGGCAGATGATCTTTATTGCAGGGGGCGTATAATACAAGAAAACTATCTTGTATTTAAATGCAAAACAAAAGCATTTATGTACAAACTTATAAGCAATTAAAGAGCAATTGCACACCAATCCACCTTTTATTATTACATACTATCTAAGGAGACAAGTATGACAACCCACTTCGTGGTGCATGAACCCGGCGACAGCGTTGGCGTGGTCGTGGTTGAAGGCGTCAAGAAAGGCGAACAGCTTAACGGCTGGGTAATGGACGGCGACACCACGCTGGTGTTTGAACCCCTGAATGACATTCCGATCGGTCACAAAATCGCTCTTCAGGATCTTGCTGAAGGCGACACCGTTATCAAATACGGCACCGACATCGGCAAGGTGATCAAGCCCATCAAGCGTGGCGAACACCTGCATGTGCACAACGTCAAAACCAAGAGGTGGTAAACCAATGAACAATACAATTATGGGCTACCGCCGCGAGAATGGCCGCGTGGGCATTCGTAATCACGTGATCATTCTGCCTCTGGACGACCTTTCCAACGCTGCTTGTGAAGCCGTTTCCAACAACATCAAGGGCACTATGGCCCTTCCCCACGCCTATGGCCGCCTGCAGTTTGGTGAAGACCTCGACCTGCACTTCCGCACCCTTATCGGCGTGGGCAGCAACCCCAACGTGGCCGCCGTTGTCGTTATCGGCATCGAGCCTGTGTGGACGCAGCGCGTTGTTGACGGTATTGCCAAAACTGGCAAACCTGTCGTGGGCTTTGGCATTGAACAGCACGGCGACCTGGAGACCATCCGCGCCGCCTCCCTCAAGGCCAAAGAATTTGTCCACTACGCCACCGAACAGCAGCGTACCGAATGCACCATTGACGAACTGTGGGTTTCTACCAAGTGCGGCGAATCCGACACCACATCGGGTATTGCCGGCAACCCCACCGTTGGCAACGCCTTTGACAAGCTTTGGGAAGCTGGCGCCACCACCCTGTTCGGTGAAACCACCGAAATCACCGGCGGCGAACACCTCGTTATGGAACGCTGCGTCAACGAAGACGTGCGCGCCAAATTCAAGTTCTTCTTTGACCGCTACGCCAAGGTGGTGGACGACCACAAGACCGACGACCTTTGCGACTCCCAGCCCACCAAGGGCAACATCGAAGGCGGCCTGACCACCATCGAAGAAAAGGCTCTTGGCAACATCCAGAAGATCGGCCGCAAGGCTCCGGTCATCGGCTGCCTCGACAAGGGCGAAATCCCCACCGGCCCCGGCCTGTGGTTTATGGACTCCTCTTCCGCAGCAGCCGAAATGGTCACCCTGTGCGCTGCTTCAGGATTTGTGGCCCACTTCTTCCCCACCGGCCAGGGCAACATCATCGGCAACCCCATCCTGCCCGTGATCAAGCTTTCGGCCAACCCGCGCACGGTGCGCACCATGAACGAACATATCGATGTGGACGTGTCCGGCATTCTGCGCCGCGAAATCACAATGGATCAAGCTGGCGACATGCTGCTTGAAATGCTCGTTCGTACCTGCAACGGCCGTAACACCTCGGCTGAAACACTGGGCCACCGTGAATTTATCATGACCCGCCTGTACGAAAGCGCGTAACACTATGTTTTAGGAAAGGGCTTCGGCCCTTTCCTAAAACTCGTCATTACCGCATGCAGACTAAATAGGAGACTTATATGAGAATAAAGACTGCTCTGCCCAGCCTTATCTTTGTAGTAACCCTGATCTTGTCCGCAGCCGCGCCAGTATTTGCAGCATATCCCGAAAAGCCCATCAATATGGTTATCGCCTTTACCGCAGGCGGTTCCAGCGATGTTCAGGCCCGGATCATGCAGAAATACTGGAACAAATACTCCAGTGAACCTTGGGTGTTCATCTATAAACCAGGTGCCGGCGGCATCATTGGTTTTACTGAATTGGCCAAGGCCAAACCCGATGGATATACCATCGGCGGCCTCAACGTCCCGCACCTTTCTTTGCAATCTCTTGCGCAACGGGCTTCATTCAATCCTGACAGTTTTGACTACATAGCGCAGGTCGTCAACGACCCCCAGTGTGTCGTTGTTCTTAATTCCAGCAAGTTCAACTCATTTTCTGAAATTATCGATTATGCCAAGGTCAATCCCAATAAGCTTAAAGTTGGCCTTGTTGGACCCCTTAGTGGTCACCATCTGATGTTTCTTGAATTCAACAAGCTTTTCCCGGATGTAAAATTAAGCCGCGTTTTCTATAAAGGTGCGGCTGACCAGAACGCGGCCTTACTTGGCGGCGAAGTTGATCTTATCTTTGGCAACATCAATGACGTGATGCGCTCCATTGAAGAATTCAAGGTTCTCAACGTCGCTGGTGAGACCCGTAATGATTTTCTGCCCGACGTTCCCACCCTGCGCGAACAGAATATTGATCTTGTATCCGATATCCGTCGTGTTTTCGCCGCGCCCAAGGGTATTCCCGCCAAGGATCTTGAGTACCTGCAAGAAATATTTAAAAAAATATGCAATGACCCAGACTATCGTGCAGACATGAAGAAAGCCGGCCAGCCTGCGGAGTATCTTGATGGCGCTGCCACCAAGGCCTACATTGATAAGCAGCAAGTCAAGGCCCAGAAAACCCTTGATGAGTTTGGCCTTCTGAAATAACCCGGGGTGGGGCGAAGAGTCTTTTCGCCCCAAGCCCAAGGAGACGCAGATGACCGAGTTTATTGTTCCATCACTGCTCAACTTAATTGACCCCCTGAATATTTTTCTCATGATCGCAGGCCTTACTGGCGGCATTGTTATTGGCGCTCTGCCTGGCCTGTCGGCAACTATGGGTGTGGCCCTCATGGTACCGGCTACCTTTGCCATGAACCCTACCTCAGGGCTTGTGATGCTGGGCGCCATCTACGTAGGCGCCATCTACGGAGGTGCAAACTCGGCTGTACTCATCTGCACGCCTGGCACGCCTTCGTCCGTTGCTACAACTTTTGACGGCTGGCCGCTCACCAAAAAAGGCGAGGCCGACTCAGCCCTTTACACATCCCTGCTTTCCTCCGCTTTTGGCGGCATTGTTGGTGTTTTCTTTTTGCTTTTCCTGGCTGGCTCTCTGGCCCGGTTTGCGCTCCAGTTCGGTGGCCCGGAAAACTTTTGGCTCTGCCTTTTCGGCCTCAGTACCATTGCTGTCATGAGCCCCGGAAATGTGGGCAAGGGTATTGTCTCCGGCGCCATTGGCCTGCTTATCTCCACGGTCGGCATTGACCCCAACGTTGGTGTTCCGCGCTTTACCTTCGGCAGCTATTCCCTCATGCAGGGCATTTCCGTAATCCCCTGTATGATTGGCCTGTTTTCCTTCTCACAGGTGCTGTACCTTATTGGGACAGACAAGACCTTTGTTGCCGAATACAATCCCCGCAAGGGCACATTCGGCAAAGTGACTACCTATCTTGCGACCAGATGCAAAAAGGTTCTGCTCCGGTCTTCAATTATCGGCACCTGGGTAGGCATGCTCCCTGGTGCTGGCGGAGAGATAGCTTCAATTATATCCTATAATGAAAGCAAACGCTGGTCCAAAGATCCTTCCAAGTATGGCAAAGGCTGCATTGAAGGCGTTGCTGCCTCCGAGTGCGCCAATAACGCCGTTATCGGTGGATCGCTCATCCCGATGCTTACGCTTGGCATTCCCGGCAGCGCCGTGGCGGCCGTCATTCTTGGCGCGCTCATGGCCCACGGCATCCAGCCCGGATTCAAAATTTTCACTGCCACAGGTGAACTGGCCTATACGTTCATTTTCTCCCAGTTTGCCGTGAACCTGCTGATGATTCCCATCGGTTTTTTGTTGTGCCGCTGTATGGCAAAATTACTGACGATCCGCCTGACTTTTGTGGCGATCAGTATTGTGGTTTTGTCCTTCATAGGCGCGTATGCCATTTCCAACAGTATCGTAGACATTTGGGTCGTTGCCGTTTTCGGTTTCGTGGGCTTCTTTGGCGGCAAACTGGGCATGGACACGGGTGCTATGGCTCTTGGCGTCATACTTGGCCCCATGATTGAAGAAAATCTGGGCAAATGCCTTGACCTCGCTCACTCTGTTGAAGGCGGGTTGCCTGCCATCATGTTCGGCAGCACCATCAGCCAGGTGCTTATTTTTGCTCTCGCCCTTTCCTTGGCCACCCCCTATCTGCTGCATCTGAAGAAATTGCGTGAACAGGAACGCCAAGCCAAATGCCTGTGCGACTCTGAACGTAAGGAAGAGGAGTCAAACAATGCGTAAAAGCACAATGGATTTTTTGTGTGGGCTGTGCTTTCTGCTCATCAGCCTGTTATTTACAGCACAGATGGGCGATCTTGAAGGCGTGAGCCTTGTATTTCCTCAAGCTTTGCTCGTGGTTGTTGCCCTTGGCGGTCTCTGGTTTGTTGCCAAGGGTCTTTACACGCGCCGCCAGGAAACCAGTGCTTGTGACGACGAACCCGTTGCCTGGAGAAAAGTCGGCACTATCGCTCTCTTTTCTCTGATTTACGCGTTGCTTATTATGGCGCTGGGGTTCTTCAGCAGTACCTTTCTCTTCATTGTCTGCGCGTCCCTGGTACTTGGAGACAAATCGCACGGCATGGGCCGCCTGGCCAAGATCAGCGTACTATACAGTGTTATATTCTGCGCGATCCTCTGGGTAAGCTTTGTGAAACTGCTCAATGTTCCGACCCCCACTGGCTTGTTGTTTTAGGTTTTAGGGACACAGCGTTTTCGCAATCACCAGCCAGAAATGCCATCCGGCCCTTGGGCCGGATGGCAAGGTGGATATATTCATGCTTCATACCGTCAAATATGGCACGGGCAGTATAAACGTTCATCTGCCGGACACTCTTCCTGTTGATGTCTTTACTCCGCGGCAGGTACCTCCTCTTGCCAACCCGACTGCCGCGTTTATCGGAGCCCTGGACATGCCGGAGGGCTGCCCGCGCCTGGGGGATATGGCCGCTCCTAAATCCATTGCCATTGCGTTACCGGATGAAACGCGGCCTTTCCCCATAAAACTGCTGCTGCCTGTATTGTTGGAAAAAATATTTTCCACCTTTCCTGACCTGAACCACAGTGCAGTACGCATCGTCGTTGGCGGCGGACTGCATGAAGCACCAGATCAGGCCCAGCTGGACCGTATTCTGCCGCAAGACCTCTGCGGTTGCAGGGTGGTTAGCCACGATGCGCAAAACTCACCCATGCGGGTTATGGGCGTGACCAGCCGTGGCACGCCGGTAGAAATCAACGCAGCCTATGCTGACGCAGAACTTAAAATTGTCATGGGCATGGTAGATGCCCATCAGTTTGCCGGTTTTACTGGTGGGGCAAAAGGGGTGGTCATTGGTTGTGCCTCAACAGCCATGATAGCCAAAAATCACAGTATGCTGCAGTCAGTCGGAGCCTATGCGGGCAATCTTGAAGGAAACCCGGTTCGGGAGGACCTCAATGAGGCCGGTGCCATTGCTGGCGTTAATCTGGCTGTCAATGTTGCTCTGACCCCAGACAAAAAGATAGCTGCCATTTTTGTTGGCGACCCACAAAAGGTCATGCGCTCCGCCTCGCGGGAGACTCGCAACCTCTACGGTCTAAAACAGACGAAAAACTATGACATTGTTGTTGCTTCCTGCGGGGGAGCCCCAAAGGACATTTGCCTCTACCAGGCGCAAAAAGCTCTGGATCCGGCACGCCACATTGTTGCTCCTGGTGGCAAAATACTGCTGGTTGCTGAATGCTCCGAAGGCATTGGGGATGACAGATACGAAGACTATGTGAAGCTTTTTAAAGACCATAATTCATTGCTGCATGACTTTGCGCAACGTGAATTCAAAATGGGCGCGCACAAGGCTTTCCTGTTTGCGCGGGTGGCTGCCTCGCACGAACTTGTGCTTCACTCCGCTCTTTCAGACGCAGACGTGGCTAAATGTCTGCTGAAAAAAGCCGATGCTCAAGCCACGCTGGACAGATGGATACAGGAGCGCCCCGGTGCGTCGCTGGCCATTCTCACTCACGCCAATTCCACATTTTTTTACAGCGCCTAAGCTTATTTTTCACAGTGCCTTACCCTGAAAGGATTTATCTGCCTTGCGCCAATTTTTATAAAGCCCGCGCGGCAAAACTGCGCAAGGCGCCCGGCAGTTGCGTGCAACAATCCACCTGGCGAATAAAACATTAACAAATCAGCAGGATACTCTGGTGCGCTTTACCATCAACCGTCATCTCGACCGTCTGCCAGCCGAAATCATAAACCGGTATTTGTGCCTCGCTGTTGCCGACATCTGCGATGCTTTGGGCCGTAACGCCGCCCTGCCCTCCGCCCTCAAACCTCTGGGCGCAAGCCGCATGCTTGGTTCTGCCTATACGGTGAACCTGCCTGCCAGCGAGAACCTGCTGCTCTATTACGCGGTAGACAACGCCAGCCCCGGCGATGTGCTCGTGGTGTCTTGCGGCGCGTATGAAGAACGCGCGGTCTGCGGCGAGATTATGGTCAATCTGGCCATGAAACGCAGGCTGGCCGGTTTTGTTATCGACGGGGCAGTACGGGACGCCCGTGCCCTTAAAGAGCTGCCCTTTCCTGTATACGCCCGCGCCATATCCCCCAACGGCCCATACAAAGACACCTGCGGCGAAATCAATGTGCCCATCAGTATCGGTAATGTGGTCATAAACCCCGGCGACATAATTGTGGCTGATGACGATGGCCTTGTGGCCGTACACGCCGAAGAAGCCGAAGAGCTGGCTGTGATGGCCGAAAAAATTACTGCCGAGGGCCTGGAAAAACTGCGCCGTATTCAGGAAAGCGCCACCCTGAATTTCACCTGGCTGTATGAAAAACTCAAAAAATCCCGCTGCACCATTAACAATGGCGGATAGAGCCTTTTATCCTGTCATTGCCTTTGAACCCATACCCAAGAAAGCACTGGCGGATACGGCATCGATGCGGCGCTGATTCGCCAGAAGCAAGAAACCCCGGTTGACCGGGGTTTCTTAATTTTTACGCCAAAGGGGACGCCTGGTACGCCAGGGGGCGCATCAGTCAACGGGATGCCCCGCCGCACGGTATTCATTGAGTTTGTTGCGCAAGGTGCGGACAGAAATACCCAACAGATCGGCGGCCTGGGTACGGTTGCCCGATGTGGCCTCCAGCCCCTTGAGTATCATTATACGCTCCATTTCATGCAAGGGGATGACAGCACCGCCAGAACCGTGTCCTGACGCCTGTAGCCCGGCGTAGGCCGCGTCCTGGCCGTTGTGCGGGTCTGCGTCGGTGGATGCGCGCGCACTGTCCTGCTTTGCCCTTGTGCCAGCAAGTTCTGCGGCAGCCACAGGCACCTCGCCGGGCGCAGGTTCGGCCTCGTCTTCTTCAAACAGCGGCCAGTCGTCATTTTCCAGCAAAAAGTGGCGTGGCTCAATGGGGCGCCCGTTGGCTAAAAGCACGGCGCGCTCCATAAAATTCTGTAACTCGCGCACGTTGCCAGGGAAATCATAGCCGCGCAGCCAGTCAACGGCGCTCTGAGACAGGGCAGCCTGAGGCAACTGGTATTCGCGCACATACATATCCATAAAAAAATGGGCCAGCTCAAGCACGTCATCGGCGCGTTCGCGCAATGAGGGCAGACGCAGGGGAATGACGTTGAGCCTGAAATAGAGGTCCTGCCTAAATTTGCCCTGCTTGACCCAGTCTTCAAGGTCGCGGTTGGTGGTGGCCAGTACGCGCACATCCACCTTGAGCGTTTCTGTACCGCCCACGCGGTCCACCTCGCCCTCCTGAAGCACACGCAACAGCTTGGCCTGCAAGGCCATATCCATTTCAGAAATTTCGTCCAGCAGCAGCGTGCCGCCGTCAGCCAGCTCAAATTTGCCGGGTTTGCGGGCGATGGCACCGGTAAAAGCGCCCTTTTCATGCCCAAAGAGCTCGCTTTCAAGCAGATGCTCGGGCAGGGCAGCGCAGTTCACAGCCACAAAGGCCTTGTCATCGCGCTTGCTCATGGCGTGCAGGTACCGGGCGAACATTTCCTTGCCGGTGCCCGATTCACCGGTAATAAGCACCGTGGCCTTGGAACTGGCCACCTGGCGCGCCAGTTGCAGCACCCGGGCTATGGCCGGGTGCCTGCCCACAATACGCGGGCCGCTGGTGTTCACATAGTGGGGTTTTCGCCCGCCGAGGGTGGATGTGGCGGG
>JAQVZK010000180.1 GCA_028708195.1 Desulfovibrio sp. | reverse complement strand
GGTCAGCCACCTTGGCAGAATCAGCAGGTACAAGCTCTCTTTCACTTTGCAGGTACGCTGTGAGCATGGATTGCAAATCCGCGTTAAAGGCGGCGCTGCCCCCGCTTACGTCAGCAAAAACACTCTGCCCCGGCCTGGCCTTTATGGTCGGCAGGGAGGTGGCGTCGGCCTGATTGGCGCGCGCATCTGCCGGAGTGCCGGGCGGATAATTTGATCCGTCAGGGGGGGCACTGTTCTGATGCGAAGCGCAGCCCGCCGCAAACAGGCACAGCATTGCGATGCACAGTGGCGCCACAAAGCGGTATGGTATTGAACATATATGCATAAAGCCCTCATTTTGACTGGAATCATCAAGACTATTACCGCAAGGTGCATAGGCCTGTCCAGTTGCGGTCCGCTTTGTATGTGTGGGGCCAGACGACGTGGGGCCAGAATAATTTTTTTTCTGCCGTGCTCTGGCGCGGGCCATGCATCGCAGCCTGTCTGGCAGCGGTGCAATTACAGGTCAGCCAGGGGTGCCTGGGCGATGCGCACTTGACGCCTGCGGGTTTTATCGTATCTTGCCGGTACATCAAGGGCGCGTCGGAAAATACCGGTGCAGCCGGAAAGCAGTTGAGGGGCAGCATGGGCAAACAGTTGATAATAGTGGAATCTCCGGCCAAAGTTAAGACCATCAAAAAATTTCTTGGGCCGTCTTATATGGTGCAGGCCAGCGTGGGCCACGTGCGTGATTTGCCCGCCAAGACTCTTGGGGTTAACGAAGAGGACAATTTTTCGCCTCAATACGAAGTTATTGATAATAAAAAAAACGTGGTCAGTGAGCTGCGCGCCGCTGCGGCCAAGGCTGATACCGTGTATCTCGCCCCCGACCCCGACCGCGAGGGCGAGGCCATTGCCTGGCATGTGGCGGAGCTTATCCGCGACAAGGCCAAGGACATAAAGCGCATCCAGTTCAACGAAATTACCGCCAAGGCCGTCAAAGAAGCCTTGGCGCATCCGCGCGAGCTCAATGGCGACCTCTTTGACGCGCAGCAGGCCCGGCGCATTCTGGACAGGCTGGTGGGCTATAAAATTTCGCCCCTGCTCTGGAAGACCATCAAGCGGGGCATATCCGCCGGGCGTGTGCAGTCCGTGGCCCTGCGCCTCATTGTTGAGCGTGAGGAAGAGCGCGAGGTTTTCAAGCCAGAAGAATACTGGCTGTTCAAAGCCATGCTTTCGGGCGATGTGCCGCCTCCATTTAAGGCTGATCTTGCCAAGGTCAACGGCAAAAAGGCTGTCATCGCCAATGGCGAAGAAGCGCAGGCGCTGGAAGACGCCCTCAAGGGCCAGCCCTTTGTGGTGGAAAATGTTGAGCAGAAGGAGCGCGAGCGCGCGCCGCAGCCGCCCTTCATCACCTCCACCTTGCAGCAGGCGGCCAACCAGCGGCTGTCCTATTCGGCCAAGCGCACGATGAACATCGCCCAGCGCCTCTATGAAGGTGTGGAGCTTGGCGACCGTGGCCTGACGGCCCTCATCACCTATATGCGAACAGACTCCACGCGCATTGCCGACGAGGCCCGTGACGCTGCCAAGGATTTCATTGCCGGGCATTTTGGCAAGGACTATCTGCCCAAGCGCGCCCGCGTCTACAAAACCAAGGGCAGCGCCCAGGACGCGCATGAAGCTGTGCGGCCTGTGGACGTGACCATCACGCCCGACGAGGTGAAGAACCACCTGCCGCCGGATCAGTACAATCTTTACCGGCTTATCTGGTCGCGTTTTGTGGCTTCGCAGATGGCCGGGGCGCGTTTTCACGACACCACAGTCACCATCGCCTGCGCCCACAGCCAGTGGCGCGCCAAGGGCGAGCGCATGCTTTTTCCCGGTTTTTTGGCGGCCTTGCCCCGCGCCGGGGAAGACGCCGATGCCGAGCTGCCGCCTCTTGAAGCCGGGCAGACCCTCAAGCTGGACAAGCTGGACAAGGAACAAAAATTCACCCAGCCCCCGCCACGCTATAGCGAAGCAAGCCTTGTGCGCGAGCTGGAAGAGCGGGGCATTGGGCGTCCGTCTACCTACGCGGCCATCATTTCGACGCTTCAGGACAGGGAATACGTCAGCCTGACCGAAAGGCACTTTGTGCCCACGGATCTGGGGCGCGTGGTCTGCCGTCAGTTGACCGAACACTTTGTGCGGCTGATGGATGTGGGCTTTACCGCCCAGATGGAAGAAGGCCTCGACAAGGTGGCGGAAGGCAAGGAGCACTGGGTGGAGCTTTTGCGCGCCTTCTCCGACGACTTCAACCCCACGCTGGCGGCGGCTGCCAAAAACATGCAGAGCGTCAAGGGCGGCATTCCCGCCGACCTGCCCTGTCCAGAATGCGGCGAGCCGCTCATGATCAAGTTTGGCAAGGCCGGAGCTTTTTTGGCCTGCTCCGCCTATCCGGGCTGCAGCTATACCAGCAACTTTGCGCGCGATAAGGATGGCCGGGTAGAGGCTGTGGCAGCAGAAAAACCGCAGTATGAAAAAGTGGGGCAGTGCCCCCAGTGCGGCCGCGACCTGGTTATAAAAAAATCCCGTACCGGCAGCAGTTTTATTGCCTGCACGGGCTACCCCGAGTGCAAGCATGCGGCCCCCCTGTCCACGGGGGTGCCCTGCCCGCGCTGTGAAAAGGGGCAGCTTGTGGAGAAAAGCACCAAACGCGGTAAACTCTTCTATTCCTGCGACCAGTATCCCCAGTGTGATTTCGCCCTGTGGGACAAGCCCGTGCCCGGACCCTGCCCACGCTGCAATTCGCCCTATCTGGTGGAAAAAAAGAGCAGGGCCGGTACAAAGATCATCTGCCCCGTCAAGGGCTGCGGCTATGTGAAGGAGGACGGTGATGAACAAAGCTGACCCGCCTGGCAAGCCAGGCATTGCCGAGGCCCTGGCCCCTTCCGCTTCTTCGGGGGGGATCGCCGCGCCCTGGTCAGACACCCTTGAAGCTCGCGTTGCCCATCTGCTTGGCGCGGGAGAAAACGTGGTGCTTGTGACGGTTATCAGCCGTACAGGCTCGGCCCCCCGCGATGCCGGAACCCGCGCCCTGTACACGCAGGCAGGCCCCGAGGGCACCGTGGGCGGGGGCCTTCTGGAGGCCCGCGCGATGGAAGCGGCGGCCCAAAGCCTGTTCATGGGCCGGTCCAGCCAGGTTGTTTGCGATATGAGCGGCTTCACCGGCGACAGCGACATGATCTGTGGCGGCGGCATGGAAGTGCTGTGTGAGGTTCTTCTGCCGCACCAGGGGCCCCTGTTTGCCCTGGCAGCCCAGGCGCTGCGTGGCGGCGTGGGCGGCATCTGGGTGGTGGACGTGAACCGTGAGCCGCCCGTGCGACGCCTTTACCTTAACTCTTTGCCCGAAAATGCAAATATGCCGCCCGACGCGGATATGCTGCCCGACGCGGCCCTGCCGCCCGACGCGAGGCTGGACATAGGCCCGGTGCGCACCCTGCTGGCGCAACGCAAGGGCAAGGCCGGTCTGGTGGAAGAGGGCGGGTGCCGTATTTACGTTGAGCCTCTGGCCGCACCGCCAGTGCTGCTTTTGTGTGGCGGGGGGCATGTGTCCCTTGAGGTGGCGCGTCTGGCCCACGCCTGCGGCTTTATCATAGATGTGGCTGACGATCGGCCGGAGTTTTCCAATATCGAGCGTTTTCCTATGGCGCGGCGCTGTCATGTGCTGCCCGCCTATGAAAACCTGGTGGAAACCTGCGGGGTCGGGCGGTACCACTATGTGGCCATCATCACTCGGGGCCACAGTTTTGACCGTGAAACCCTGGCGCAGGCTCTGGTGAGCCATGCCCAGTATATCGGCATGATAGGCAGCAAGAGCAAGCGCGATCAGATTTACGCCATTTTGCGCGCTCAAGGCGTGCCCGCTTCGGAGCTTGCCGCCGTGTGTTGCCCCATAGGTCTGACCATCGACGCAGAGACACCGCAGCAGATCGCCGTATCCATTGTGGCCGAGCTGTTGGCCGTGCAGGCGGGTACGCTCACGCGTTTGCGCTTTGATGAATAACATCTAAAGCCCGAGGCCCGTGCGCTAAGAAGCCTTGCATACAGAATGCCGCATTGGGTGTCACAGGCTGGCATGCTTTGGCTTTTGCTTGACATTTTGTGTGGCTCAAGACATTGTTAGCAAGTATAAGCCCGTCGCATGGGCATTATCTGAACAGTCGGGCTCACCCTTTATGAGCCTTTTTATTGCTGCGGTGGGCAGGCGCGCCAGCTATGGCAGAGTGCTGATGTAAACGCAGCAATGCCAGAGTAGTAAAATGGCGGCCTTGGTGCCCATTCTACAGGGGCACAGCCACGAGTGTTGAAATGTAGGCAGAGCCGACGCCTGCAACGGCTTGTTCATGAAACAGATTCGCCTGCCGCAGTGCATACGCAGTATCGACATAACCGTACTGCTTCCCGGGCTGCCCGCCCAATGGTTTCCCCCCACGGCTTACACTGGTTTTTGTCTGGCAACCGAGCCTCTGAAGCGCAGGAAGAACCGCTGTTCTTTCCTGTAGCCCCGGAGTAAACGCTGTCCTTTTTTCGGGGTTGTGGTGTGTTCTGCAAAAACTGACTGATGCAATCAGGGCATGGCGCAATGCATGCACTGGCAAGAACCAGGGGGCCACGGCCAGATGTCATTGCTCACAAACAGGCTGCGCCCCAATGTCTCATTATGGTCACGTCCCTTGTGCAAGAGTGGTGCAAGAACCGGGGGGCAGGTGGCAGCGCAGGCCCTGAACAGAAACAAGCAAGTTAAGGGTTTAATTTTTTTTGTTAACAAATTCAGTGTGTTATACAAAATCAATACGTTGTTGTAACATATTGAAATAGAACAGTATTCTCAGAATATGCCGCCGCCGTTTCGCGGCCTCCCTTGATTGCTTTTTGCGGTGAACTGTGTTTCTTAAACTGAGTTTCTGCCCGATTTTATAGACTGGGCTGTTTTTTCGGCGCGCAAGAGCGCGCGTTCCTTATGGAGTAGTTCATGACCACCAGACCTCTTCTTTACCTCCCCCTCATACTTGTTTTTTGCCTTGCACTGGTTGCTTGCAGCGGCGACAAGAACGCCAAGCAGGGGCCCATGCATCTGCCTGTGGCCGTCTTTGACGTTGAGGTCAAAGACCACCCCTGGCCGGCCGAATATCAGGCCCAGGCCTCGGGTTCGCGCGCTGTTGAAGTGCGCTCGCGCGTTGAAGCCATTATTGAAAAACGCCT
>JAQVZK010000179.1 GCA_028708195.1 Desulfovibrio sp. | reverse complement strand
GCTGCCCCTAAGGTTGCCGTTGCCCCTGCCGCTGAGACTGCCCCTGACATTGCCGCTGGCCCAGACCCTGACCTCGCTCTGGCAGGGGGGCTCTTGCACGACATCTGCAAGAATGAAAAAAAACATGAAGCTGCCGCCGGACGCCTGCTGCGCAGTCTGCACCTTCCCGTCATGGCGCATCTGGTAGAAGACCACCGCGACCTGGCCTTGCCCGATAACCAGCCCCTCACCGAACGCGAGCTGATTTTTTTGGCCGATAAATATTGTTACGGTTCAAGCTTTGTGCCCGTGCGCCAACGCTTTGAGCAAAAGCTGGAGATTTTTGGCGGTGACGCGGCAGAAGCCATCAAGGGCCGCATGGGGCGCGCTTTGGCTCTGGAGGCCCGCCTTGCCTGCGAACTGGGCTGCCATGCTGGCGGGCAGATAAGCATGCATGCGGCAGATTGTGGGCAGGCGGCATGTTGCGGACAGCACCCCGCGCCAGGCGAAAGCCTGCACCCGCTTCACCCGGCCAGCATCGCCCGCGACGCTCTGGCAGAAACGGCAACCCGGATCAGTTAGCGTTTTTTATGTTGGCATGTGTTGTGGGGAAAGAGAGTGCTTTGTGGGGCAGGGCGGGGCAAGGCTTTCAGCGCATGCGCTGGCGCAAGGGTAATTTGCTGTTTAGTGCATTAAAGCAAAAAAATGGTTGAGTGTGATAATTTGACCGGCAGGGTTCAGGCGTGGCAAAGGGGGCTGTTTTGGCGAATATGGAAAAAATTTGTCAAGTCTTGCCCCGAATCTTCTGGGCGTGCTACACAAATACTACTGGAGATTTTTAATGAACGGCATGTGGTTAGTGCGCCACGGCGCTTTGCCGCCCAACCCGGAGCGGCGCATCGTGGGGAATTGTGATATCCCTCTCAGCCCTGCCGGGCGGGAGCAGATACGCATTCTGGCCCGTGACTTCATGCCCATATTGGCGGGAAGCCTGGCGGCAGTGGTGTCCTCCGACCTGGGGCGTTGCCGTGAAACCGCGTCCATTCTTCTGACCGGAAATGAATGGGCCGCCAGCCCGCCCCCGATGCATACAGACCCAGACCTGCGTGAGCTGAACTTGGGCCACTGGCAGGGGCTCACCAAGGCCGAAATAGAACAGCGTTTTCCCGGCCAGTACGATGCGCGAGGCCGGGATTTTCCTCTTTTTTGCCCCGAGGGCGGCGAGAGCTTTACGCAGTTGCAGTGCCGCGCCCTTGAATCCGTGCGCCGCTGGCGGCGGCATTATCCCACAGGTACGCTGCTGGTTGTGGCCCACGCGGGCGTTATACGCAGCCTCTTGGCCCACTACATGGCGCTGCCACTCAATGATGTGTTGCGCATCCCGCAGCAGTACGCATGCCAGACCTTTGTGCCCGAATGGTAGGGGCTTTTGGCCGCCCGGCATTGTCCTTTTTTGTGCTGGTTGCGATCCCAAATACTTTGGCCGCTCTGTGAGCCAACTTGTCCCTGCGTCAGCGCAACTGTAAATTCACGCCCTTTTCGTCAAAAACCTGAATACCCAGTGAGATATACTTTTCTGCCAGGACGGCAGGGGCCATATCAAGGGATAAATGGCGCAGGTCTTCGTGGCTGAAAGTGGAGAGCCAGCGCGCAGCCTCACGCCCCAGTGGGGCCAACTGCGCAAGCGGCGTAAACAGGATGGCCGGGCAGGTTTTGTAGACGTAAAGGTTGCCGTTGATGAGCACAAAGGGGAAGAGGCCGCAGGCCACGGGCCGCCCTTCACGTGGCAGCCCGCACCCCGATGACGTGCAGGACTTGCAGCCGCGGCCATCCATATAGGCGGTGTTGGCGTTAAGCATGCAAAAGTCTTTTTCTATTCTGGCGTGCAATTGTCGGGGCAGCAGGGCCATAGGAAAAGGCTCTTCAGAATCCTGAGGCCCGCAGCAGTAACGGCAGTCACCGCAGTAGCCGTTTTGCAGCCAGCCATCCCGCCAGCGCAGGTTCTTGCGGCGCGGGAAAAGCCCCCGCCATTTTTCAAGATAGTCCCAGAATTTTTTACCCACAGTTGCCTCCCGGCAGGTTTTCCTGCCTCAACTCATATGCAAAAGCGCCATGCCTGTCATGAGCAGCCCCATACCTGCGAAGGCGCAGGGCCGCAGCTTTTGGCTGAAAAACAACCAGCCGCCAAGCGATGTGCCCAAAATGCCAAAGCTGCCCCACATGGCATAGGCCACAGCCAGATCCATATGGCGCACAGCCAATGACAAACAGTAAAAAGCCAGCCCCACCAGGGCCAGAGAAAAGAAGCCAAGCCAGCGGCGGCGAAATCCGCCGGATTTTGCCAGCAAAAGGTTGGCCAGCACGTCCAGGGCAGCGGCCAGCACCACCAGCAAGAGAGAAAGATTGAAAAAGGGGGTGACCGTCTGCATTATGCGTCCCCCCGGTGTTCAGGCTGGATACACGCTCCCCTTGCGGCAGACGTGGTTCGCGCTGCAGGGTGCACAGCCTTATTGCTGTCTTCTTTTCCATGCCCGGTGCCGTGGTGCACCAGCAGAGCTCCGGCCAGCACGCAGGCCAGGCCGAGGGCGCGCTTCAGCGTCATGCTTTCACCAAGCAGGGCCACGCTGCACAGTGTGATGAGGGTCAGCCCTAGCCCTTCCCAAAAGGCGAATGCCACGCCTACAGGCAGGCCCGTGGTGGCCTTGGCCAACATATAATAAGAAAGGCCGATGGCAAGCCACATGAGCGCCAGCCCCAGGAGGGCGGCGTGGGCAAAGCTCCAGCCCTGGGCCATTTTCATGACAGTGGTTCCGGCGACTTCAAAAACAATGGCTCCCATCAGGCAGAGCCAGTGATACGGTTTGGTCACAAGCATTGTACCCTCGCAAATTAGGCAAATCAGGCAAAATCGGGATTTTTTAAGCAGATTCTCAGGTAAATGTCTCGGCAGCTGTTCTGCACGGAGTTTCACCCGAGACCGAAAACAGAAAAAGCGCTGGCCACCTGTTGGGGCGTCACGCCAAGGGAAGTTTTGCCTGCGAGGGATTAGAGAAAGGACCGCCAATAGCGCTCTTCAGGGTAGCCGCAAAACGAGCGGCCTTGGGTATATTGGTGACGAAAAACTGACTTCATACTGCTAGTATATGTACTGCCAGATTGCTTGGCAAGGGCGTACTGTGGCAGCGAGTTTTGCGTGCAGTTATTTTGAGATCTGGAGCAGATTAACTGGGGGATGCTTCATACTTCAACGTCGTCATCCTGCCGGAGGTTGCAAATTTGAGCAGAATTCACGCGTATTGCGGCGCAGAACAGTCTTGTGCAGTCTTAGAACAAGCAGAGTTTTTCGACGTTAAAATGCTCTGGATTCCAGATCATGCGCCAAGGCGCGATGGTATGTTGCAGGACGGCATTGAAAGATCGGACATACGTTCAAGCGCATATCCACTCCCAAAAAAGCAAACCATCTGCCAGCGTGAACGACCACTGCAATTTTACGCATCTGCGCACAGCCCCTGAAAGAAAACCCCCGGCTTCAAAGGAAACCGGGGGTAAATAATTGCTGATATTCTATAGCTATTTTTGTGCGTCTGCCTGGGCATCTATCCAGGCATTGGCTTCCGCCAGATTAAGGGTTCCCTCATAAAGGGCGCGCCCGCTCACAGCACCCGCAAGGCTGGTAGTGCGGGTAAGGGGGTAGAGGTTCTGCACATCTTTAAGCGTGGCCACGCCGCCCGCCGCAATGACGGGGACGGTGGAAAGCCGCGCCAGATGCTCCAGAGCCGCCACATTAACGCCACACTGCATGCCGTCGCGTTCAATGTCCGTATAGATAACAAAGGCCGCACCGTCTTCAAGCAGGCGGGGCAGGGCCGAATCTACGGTCATTCCCGTATCTTCCACCCAGCCTCTGCTTTTGAGGCGGCCGCCTTCCGCGTCCAGTGAAACACCGATCTGGTCAGGAAAAGCCTGGCACATGGCGGCAAAAAGTTCGGGCTGCTCCAGTGCGAGCGTGCCGATGATAAGACGGCTGACACCTGCCTCCAGATAGGCTTCGGCAGTTTTCATGTCACGGATGCCGCCGCCAAGTTGCACGGGGATGCTGAGAGCAGTGCAGATATCGCGTACAATATGACGGCTTTGGGCAGCACCGTCAAAAGCGCCGTCAAGATCCACCACGTGCAGCCAGCGGGCACCGGCTTCTTCCCAGGCTTTGGCTGCGTCAACAGGGTTTTCGGCAAAAACCGTGCTCTCATGGGCGCGGCCCTGTTTGAGGCGCACGGCCTTGCCGTGTTGAATGTCTACCGCGGGAAAAAGAATCATAGCCCCAAATCCTTCACTGCCTTGCGCATGGCTTCTACCGTGAGGTCTTCTGCGCTGACCCACTGGCCCTTGCGCTTGAGGAAGGAGCCGACATTGAGCAGGTTTTCCGTCAGGCCCAGCTGTTTTTCTTCAAAGATGGAGCGGTCCATTATGCTGCCGGTATCTACGCGCAACAAAAAGAATTCCACCCGTACGTGGGCCGACTGGGTGACGCCCGCCGTGGAGCCCTCGCGCTCGTGCCAGTCAAGCACCTGCGGGATGAGCAGCACCTGGGCCCCCTGTTTCTTGCCGTATTCGACCCAGCGGGGCAGAGCCTGGGGCTGTTCTGAACTGTGGAACGAGGTCAGGTCTTTGGGCAGGGTGCGCAGACCGATGAACTTGTATTGACGGTTGGTGTCGGTGGTGAGGACGTGGCGCAGGCGCATGTCCAGAGCCATCAGGATGTCTTCGGGGGTACGCCCCTGATTTTCAGGAATGCGCCCCATTATAAGCTGGCTGGCGTTGACGGGCTGGGTGAAAGGCGCAACGGTTATGGTGTAGCTGGCGGAAAGGTTTCGCGGCACGTCAGCGGTGCTGCGCGGCCGTTTGGAGCAGGCACCCAGGGCCAGAACAAGACTCAGTACAATAAGTAGCAGTATATTCAGGCGAGTATGCATCAATCAAGGCCTCCCTTGGTGCTGCGTATGTTTGTGCCGTGCCGCTGTACTGCCTGAGCCAGGGCGAGCCCCAGACCCTTGGCTGCGGATTCCAGCAGATGATGCCCATTCTTGCCGTAGCGCATGTCTACATGCAGATTGCAGCGTGCGCCACTTGCAAGGGCCTTGTAGTATTCACGCCAGAGGTCTTTCTCTTCCCCCGCAAGCACGGGGGGCAGTAGTTCATCGCCGCGCCACTCAAGCCAGGGACGGCCTGAAAGGTCCACGGTTACTTCGGTCAGGGCTTCGTCCATAGGCACCCGCCCG
>JAQVZK010000178.1 GCA_028708195.1 Desulfovibrio sp. | reverse complement strand
GGGCAGACTACGCCACCACGTCCAGTTGGGCCATTATTTCGGCCATGCGGATGGGCCCGCCTTCATTGTGCATGTCGCGGCCCTGACGTGTGGTGGTGGTTTTTTGTCCCAAAAGGGTAGTGGGGGCCATCTGCCCGCCCGTCATGCCGTACACCGTATTATTGATGAAAATGCTGGTGATCTTTTCGCCACGGTTGGCGGCGTGCAGGGATTCGGCCATGCCGATGGCGGCCATGTCGCCGTCGCCCTGGTAGGTAAAGACCACAGACTCGGGCCGGGCACGGCGCACACCCGTAGCCACGGCGCAGGCGCGGCCATGCGGGGCTTCAAGGCCGTCCACGTTGAAGTAGTCATAGGTAAAGGTGGCGCAGCCCACCGCAGCCACAAGTATGGTGCGCTCTGCCACACCCAGCTCGTGCAGCACCTCGCTCACCAACCTGTGGGCAATGCCGTGGTGGCAGCCGGGGCAATAGTGGGTCTGGCGCTCGTTGAGCACGGGGTTCACATCAAAAACCAGGGTTTCGCCCTCCTGCGGCAGCCATTGGGCGTCTATTTGCTGAGCTGACATGGCTATTTCTCCTTGAGGGCCTGTAGCATAGGTTCACGCAGGGCGTCGGCCCCGATGAAAAGGCCGGGCATGATGCCGTGCCAGAGCACGGATGTTGCGCTGACGCCCGGCTGGGCAAAGAGCGACAGCCGCACATCTTCCACCATCTGCCCCGTGTTCTGCTCCATAACCAGAAAGCGGCGGCCGGGCGCAATGGCGCGCAATGCCGCATCCGGGAAAGGAAAGAGCGTGATGGGACGGAACAGGCCAATCTTGTGCCCCTCGGCCCGCAACTGGCGTATGGCGCTGCGGGCTATGCGGCCAATGGAGCCAAAGGCCACCACCACAAGCTCGGCATCGTCGACGTCCACGCATTCCCAGGCGCATTCGGCCTTCATCGCTGCGTACTTGTCCATAAGCATGCGGTTGCGCTCGGCCAGCGCGCCTTCTGCCAGATACACAGACTTGATCAGCCGCGGCGAGGCTTCTGGGCCCCGCTTGCCGTAGCCTTCAAGCCGCCAATCCTTGCTCATGGCCGCCAGGGCTTCGGGCGACACCGCGTCTGCCGGGGGCACACGCCGCACGGGTTCCTTTATCTGGCCCACAATGGCGTCGCCAAGCACCATGACCGGGTTGGAATACTTGAAAGCCAGGGCAAAGGCGCGAAACATGAGGTCATAGCATTCCTGAGCCGTGGCCGGAGCCAGTGTCAGGTTGCGGTGGTCGCCGTGGCCGCCGCCTTTGACAGCCTGAAAATAGTCGCCCTGCGAAGGGCCAATGTCGCCAAGGCCCGGCCCGCCGCGCTGCATGTTGACCATAACCCCGGGGATATGGCTGCCCGCCATGTAGGAAACGCCTTCCTGCATAAGGGATATGCCGCAGCTTGAAGAAGACGTGAGCGCCGGAATGCCGCAGGCGGCAGCGCCCAGCAGCATGTTCACCGCCGCCACTTCGCTTTCGGCCTGCACAAACTGACCGCCATGTTCTGGCAGCAGCGAGGACAGCACTTCGGGAATTTCGTTCTGCGGCGTAATGGGATAGCCGAAATAACAGCGGCAACCCGCGTCCACAGCCCCAAAGGCCACGGCTTCGTTACCCTTTATGAGAATGCGTTCAGAGGAGTTTTGGCCCTGACTCATGCCTCGCCCCCTTTCTTCTTTGCACTTTTAAACACACGTATGGCCACATCGGGGCACATAATGGCACAGGATGCGCACCCCGTGCATTGCCCGTCGGCCTCCATAACCTCATACCCTTGACGATTAAAACGGCCAGAAGGCCGCAGAATATGCACGGGGCAGGCTTCCACACACAGGCGGCAGCCCTTGCAGCGTTCTTCCAGAAAAACGACTCGTGACATGTATGCTCCTTGAGGTACCGTGCCCGCTGCGGGGGAGGGGAAACGGACAGCCTTGCGACAGGCCCGTTCCGCGAGGTTTTGCCGTCAAAGCCTCGTCAATGCCCTGTCATGCCCCGGCGGGACAACCCCGCAAGGCAAGACAGCCACAGGCCGCCGCCGTTTCGGCATGCCGAAAAAGCGCACAACCGGCGGCTAAGGGCGTCAGCGGATCAGCATGGCATCCCCATATGAAAAAAATCTGTACTTTTGGGCAATGGCCTCGGCATAGGTATCAAGCATACGCCTGCGCCCCACAAAGGCCGAAACCAGCATAAGCAGTGAAGATTCCGGCAAATGAAAGTTTGTCACCAGACCATCAATCACGCGAAACGACCTGCCAGGATAAAGAAAAATATCTGTCCAGCCCGTGTACGCCTGCACACGGCCACAAAGCTCCGCCACGCCCTCAAGGGCGCGCAGGCTGGTGGTTCCCACTGCTATGACGGGCCTTTTTTGCGCGCGCGCCTCAGCAATGGCCAAGGCCGTGGCTTCGGGAACTTCCACATATTCGCGGTGCATGCGGTGGCTGCGTATGTCGGCGTTACGCACCGGGCTAAAAGTGCCGTACCCTACATATAGGGTCACTTCTGCCCATTGGAAGCCCCTTTCAGCCAATTTTTCCCGCAGGGGCGGGGTAAAATGCAGGCCCGCCGTGGGCGCTGCCACAGAGCCCGTCTTGTCCTGCCGGGCATAGACGGTCTGGTAGCGGCTCAGATCATCCTCGGCGTCAGGCCTTTTGATGTAGGGCGGCAGGGGGATATGCCCCGTGGCCGCAAAGGCCGCCGCCAGATCGCCCTTCCAGGTCAGGCGCACACGGCGCTGGCCGAACGGGCCGGATTCCAGCACGGTCACGCCAATGCCCGCGCCAAAATCAAAGGATTCCCCTTCGCGGATGCTGCCGCCAGAGCGCACAAGCCCTTCGGCCTCTGCAGAAAAGCCGCCGCTCTTGTCGGCTCTCGCCCGCTCCACCACCAGCGGCAGGGGCGTCAGCAGCAAAAATTCCACCTTGCCGCCCGTGGAGCGCGTGCCCAGAAGGCGCGCCTGCAATACACGGGAATTATTTGCTATCAACAATGCCCCTTGGGGCAGGCAGTCCGGCAGATCGCAGAATTTTTCGTGGCGCAGGTTCAGTGCGCCGGTGCGCGGCATGACCAGCAGCCGCGAGCCGCCCCGCTCACTGGGGGGAAACTGGGCTATCTGCTCCTGCGGCAGGTCAAAACGGTAATTTTCCAGTAAAAAATCCGCTTCCTCAATATGCATGGCTTCCGAGCCTTGGTTATATGTTCCCGCCCTTTCCGCCCCTGCTGCTCTTGTCAGCGCAAGGCGTTGAGGCTAGGGTGTCGTGATTGCTCCCCTCGATATGACGAAGGGAGGGAAGGAGTATAGCCATGCGGCGGCCTCTTGTCATCCTTACGTTACTGTCACTTCTCGCTACCCTGCCGGGCTGCGCATCTATTGGGCTGGAAAATCCTTTTTCCAGCGACCCACTGACCGGCGGCACGGATACCGCCACAAGCCTCCTGCTCGGCGTGCCCACACCCGCAGGCATGCAGCGCTATGGCTCGCATGGCTTTCAGGACTTCGGCCCCGGCGGCGGGCGTCAGGGGCTGGAGGTACTGCGCGGGCAGGTTAATACGGGATTTGCGGCGCAGATCATGTACTCTGGCCTACAGGGTCAGGGCTGGCAATTACGCATGGCCCTGCGCAAGGGCGCACGCGCCGTCTATGTTTATGACCGCGGCTCGACTATGGCTGTGCTGACTTTTGAAAGCCAGGCGAGCATGCTGACTGTTCTGAATATCTGGGTTGCTGACCGCCTGCCCGATGGCGCGCCCCTGCCCATGCAGGACGCCGCCAATACCCCAAACAGCGGTGGCGGTGATGCCGGGGGCTCAGGCACTGGCGGCATGAACACCGCGCCCCAGGGCGGGCATCAGGGGCAGGGTGGTCAGCCGGGCCAGAGCGGCGGTACGTATGGTGGCAACAGCAGCGGCGGTCTGCAGGAGCGAAGCCTATGAACGACCAGAAAAGCGGCCTGAAAACACCCTTTGACCACAGCACCCGCTTTGAGCACAAGCGTCTGCATCTTGGCGTGTGCGGTTCCGTGGCCTGCTATAGGGCGGTGGACCTGCTCAGGGCCTGGCGCGGCATTGGCATTCATGTCTCGGCCACAATCACCCCCGGAGCGCGGCACTTTGTGACGCCCATGCTCTTTGAGTCTCTGGGGGCAACCCCTGTCTACGAAGACATGTTCACAACGGGACAAGAAATTTTCGCCCATCTGGAACCCGGGCAGCACGCCCATGCTATGGTGGTGGCTCCGGCTTCGGCTGACGCACTCTTTCGCCTTGCCCACGGGGCGGCGGACGACATGCTGGCCGCGCAGGCTCTGGCTTTCGATGGCCCCCTGGTCATTGCCCCGGCCATGAACCCGCGCATGTGGGGCCACCCCGCCACCAGAGCCAATGTGGAACTGCTGCGCCAAAGGGGAGCCTGCATCGTTGCCCCCGGTTGCGGCGGCACTGCCTGCGGCGACGAAGGCCAAGGCCGCCTTGCCCCCCTGCACGACATCTTTCTCTCGGCCCTGCGGGCGCTGACCCCGCAAGACATGGCTGGCAAGCGCGTCATGGTCACCCTTGGCCCCACGCGCGAGGTCTGGGACAGTGTGCGCTTCTGGTCCAACCCATCCAGCGGCCTTATGGGCGCGGCTCTGGCCGTCTGCGCATGGCTGCGCGGGGCAGAGGTCACGGCCATATGCGGCCCAGGCGTGCGCACCCGCATGCCGCAGGGCATCACGCGGCGCGACGTTGTCAGCGCCAAAGACATGTACGCCGTGGCCGCCGACCTGTGGGCGCAGATGGATGTGGGCATGTTCACCGCCGCAGTGGCGGATTTTTCGCCCAAACCCCTTGGTGGGCGCAAGTTCAAAAAAGCCGAAGCCCCACAGGGATTCAGCCTGGACTTCCAACCCAACCCGGACATTTTGCAAAGCCTTGCAGAAAAGCGCACACCGGATCAGAAAATTCTGGCCTTTGCCGCAGAAACCGCGCCAGACATGCACGCCCTGCTGTCTCTGGCCCACACCAAACTTGCCCGCAAAAAGGCCGATCTTCTGGCGGGCAACCTTGTTAACTGTGCAGACAGCGGTTTTTGCTCCCCCACCAACAGCATGGCTGTGGTGGACGCCAACGGGCGCGAAGATATCTGGCCCAACCAGAGCAAGGCCGACGTGGCCTGGGAGTTGTGTTCGTGGCTTTTGCGTTTGTAAATCCCCTGTCCGCCCTCTGGCAGCGACGCGGATTGTCCTGCCTGCTCATGCCCG
>JAQVZK010000177.1 GCA_028708195.1 Desulfovibrio sp. | reverse complement strand
AAGTCACAGGGCGCGGCTATAACGACGTTTTCTTTGACGGAAGCGGCAGTGTCAATATCGAGGGCGAGCTTTATGGCATGAATGCCAGCGGTGCCAGCGCCTTCAATACCATCAACCTTGATTCTGGCAGCGTGAACGTAAGCGCCAACCAGTCGGCAGTTATGTCCGCAGTAAACAATGGACACAACGAAATCAGCGCTACCGGCTCAGTAACCGTGTCCATTACCGCCACTACGGACGCCGCCGGCAAGGCCATTGCCATGTGGGCCAGCGGCGGTGGATCGCTGAACATCATTGAAGGCGGCCAGAACAGCAGCGTGAACGTCACCGCGCAGGATGGCCAAGGCATGGCCATGAGCGCCAGTAGTGGCGGCAGAAATGAGATCTCGCTTGGCTCTGGCAGCCAGGTTACCATTCAGGGCAATGTCAATACCGACGGCAACGCGGCCAGTGAAAACAAGATTGTGGTTTCTGGTTCCGGCAATACGGTGACTGTGGCTGGCAATGTTGCCGCGGGCAGCCTCAACATCGTGGCCAATGCGGATAATACCTTTACCCTGATCTTGCAGGCCAGCGATATGAACGAATTTGCAAGCCGCTACGCCGATTGGCTCAACGGCCTGACTGATCTCGATTTCTTCGCGGGCTTGACTTCGGTTCAGTTCCAGATTGATGGCGCATGGTCCGGCGCGGACGAAGCCGCCCTGCGCGGCGCTCTTTCCGGCTTTCTGGACAAGGTGGACGGCGACAAGGTGTCCTTTACCGAGCCGGACGCGCAGCCAGAAACGTTCTCTGCCGCTTTTGAAGACGGCCTTGGACACGACGGCCTTGGCCTTCATGATTCTGGCGAAGACTTCGGCCCGCAGCAGCATAACTTTGACATCAGCGCCAACAACAGCCTGCTCTTTGCCAGTGATGACGACGATTCCCTTGAGGGAGATGCGTACCTGTATGACGACGCTATGGCCGCCAACTACTCTGAAACCGGCGCGCGGGAAACCAGCCAGGGAGAACCGATGGGTTCTGACAGCCATGAAGGGTACAGTACCCCCCCATTCTTTACGGAAACGAGCGACATGCTGCAAGAAGGTGATAACAGCCTTGACAGCGTGCTCCAGCCCGCACTCACGGTGGCAGAAAACACAGAGGGGCATGAGGCAGACGCCATTGAGCTTATTGACCTGACCAACACTGATGCCCTGAAGGACGCCTCAAAGGCTGTTGCCACGGCAGACCAGCCCCAACCCTCTTTCAACGAAGATTTTGGGGCCAGTGTTTCCACCCCGGAAGGAATGAACACGAATGTGGCGAAGGACGTATCGGACGACGTTACCCGGCAGATGGTAGAAAACAGCTAAAAACCAGAATCCGAGAGAGATTGCTCTACGCCCGGGTGTCTAAATCGGGGCACGTCGGAGCAGATAACCTCTTTTCAAAGGTGGCGTGGGGGATGGACTCTTTTTCAAAAGGGTCCATCCCCCACAAAATATTTCAGCGCACAAGGCCTGTCCTCCACAAAACACTGCGGCGCACACGCCGAATGCGCGGACAGGGTGCATCCGCGTTTGCAGAGGGAATGTTTCAGGCTGCTTTTTGGCTGCAAAAAGGATATCACGCTATTCTTCAAGCCATGAGTCGTCTTCCAGCACTGTGTAGCCGCGCACGACAAGGTAGTTTACGCCGTCCACCTCTTCAGGAATCCCGGAAACCTCTACGGGAAGGCTGACCTCGTCGTCCATATCCACACCAGCTCCGCGTGGTATAATGCGGTATTCCACATCATCCTGAACCACAGCCACCCGGGCCTGCCTTGCGTCCACAGTGCGGGGCAATGCCGTAACGTATCCTTTGATGGTAAGGGAACTTTTGTTCATATGCTGTCTTATTGCCTTTAATAAGCGAGTTTTTTTCGCTATAGCCCCTTTCATGCGGTGATGCAATATGCCACGCACCCCTGACCTGACCTTTTTTTGCACAAATTCAACTCTACCAGGTAGTTGAAGTGTATACTGGGCAAGAAAAATCACGTTCACGCATCAAAGGCCATATTTTTTCATCAGCTCATACCAGTGCCCCCGCGAAATGCCTGCCATGCCGGCAGCCCTGCGCGCGTCAGCCCCGCTGACGGCCCAGATGCGCCGCACATAGGTTTCTTCAGCCAGGGCCTTCCACTGACGCAGTGGCGGCAAATCTTGTTCGCCGCCAGAGAGCGAAGGCAAGTCTGACACCACAGCAGCCCCTGCAGGTTGCGCTGTGGCAGCCTGGCCCCCAGAAATTCCACTTGTACCAGGGGCAGCACTGCCCACCACCTCGCTCAACCCGCCCTCTTGCCCGCGCCCCATACGGCGGCGCGCCTCATCCACGCGCATACGGGTGGGCAGGTGTACGGGCAAAAGCAGATCCCCTTGTCCGGCGGCAAGGCAGGCGCGCTCTGTGCTGTGGATAAGCTCGCGCACATTGCCCGGCCAGGAATATTCCATAAGCATGTCAAGTACCTGACCAGAAATGGCCTTGGGCGGCAGGTCGTTGTGCAGGCAGAACCGGCTGGCGGCCTGCTGGGCAAGGGCGGGGATTTCGTCTCTTCTTTCCCGCAGAGGCGGAATGACAATGGTCAGCCCCTGCAGGCGGTACAAGAGGTCAGAGCGAAAGGCCCCGTCGCTGGTCATGGCCTCAATGTTTCTGTTGGTGGCGGCCACAAGGCGAAAGTCACGGCTGACCTCCCGCACTTCCCCCACGGGTCTGAAGCGTCGCAGCTCAAGGGCGCGCAGAAAGGCCCCCTGCATGGACTGCGGCGGGTCGCCCACCTCGTCCAGAAAAAGTGTGCCCTTGTGGGCCGCCAGCAAAAGGCCGTCCCGCGCCCTGTCTGCCCCGGTGAAGGCCCCACGGCTGTGCCCGAAGAGATGGCTCTCCACAAGGGTTTCTGGCAGGGAGGCACAGTCCACGGTCACAAAGGGACGCGCGGCCCGCGCACTGTTGCGGTACAGGGCCTTGGCAAAAACCTCCTTGCCCACGCCCGTTTCACCCAGCAAAAGCACGTTGACCTCGCTTTGCGCGGCCTGGACCAGCAGCTTCAGCGCCCGGCTCATGCCCATGCCCGCGCCAAGGATATGCCCGCTGTCCACCAAGAGCGCTTCCGGCCCCGGTACCCTGTTTTTACGAAAGGTCAAAACGTGGCGCAGACATTGTTCAATATCGCGCACTTTCAGGGGCTTGGTCAAAAACTCCCAGGCACCCGAGCGCAGGGCGGCCTCCGCGGCGTCGCCGTCGCCGTGCCCGTTGATGATGACCACATCGGGCGTGCCCGGCAGATGAGCAAAGTCACCCTGCCACTCAAGACCACTGCCGTCGGGCAGCCAGACATCAAGCAGCACCACATCCACGCCCTTGCGGCCCATCTCAAGCCCCTGACTGATGCTCTCTGCCAGCAGAACCTCGTGCCCCATGCGGGTACACACCACCTCAACCATTGTGCGCATAAGGGCTTCATCGTCCACCACAAGAATACGGGCCATCAGCAGTCTCCCTTACGGCCAGAGGGGGCCGTGTCACCAGAATCCGCGGTCGGAACACCAGAATCAACGACCGGGCGGGGCGGGACTTTCGCGCCGCGCTCCCTGTCCAGATACGCGTCCAGCGTCGCCAGAGCTTTGTGCAGGGCAAGGCGCATTTGTGCCGCGGCCTGTGCAAGATCAGCCTCCCCGGCTTTTTCCGCAGCGCCTGCCCGCGCGTGCAGCACATCAAAGCGCATGGTTCCGGCTGAATTTTTTACGGCATGCGCCAGACGCCGCATATTGTGCGCATCCCCGGCGGCAAGGGCCTCCGCCAGATGCGCATCGCGGGTTTGCAGGTCACTGCGTAAAACCCCGGCCAGATGCAGCAGCAATTCAGGGTCGCCGTCCAGAGCGGCAAGGGCTTCATGCCTGTTCCAGGCCATGAGCGCCTCCTCTTGAGTGAAATCTGTTGGGGCGTCGGCTGCGGAGTTAGCCGGGGAATCAGATGAACAAATCAAAGCGGAGTCCGCCGCAGGCGCACAGTCCTGAGGCATGCGGGCAGATTCCTTCACAGGCAGCAGTGAGGCCAGTTCCTCGCGCAGACTTGCAAAAGTGAGCGGCTTGAGCAGCACCATATCCGCCTCAAGGTCGGCGCAACGCTGCCTGTCTGCGGCATCAAGGGCGGCGGTATAGATGATGATTTTTTGCCGGGGCGAAACTGCGGCCCGGCCAGAGCGCACGGCCTGCAAAACATCCAGACCGCTCATGTCGGGCATGCGCGCATCAAGAATGACCATATCCCACGGGCCTTCGTGCAGGGCGGCCAAAGCGCTTTTGCCGTCACGGGCCACGCGCACGCAGGCCCCCTCTGCCCGCAACATGTGCTCCATTATATACCTGTTGGCCTCATTGTCCTCTGCCACAAGAATGCGGCTGCCCACAAAGGGGCCGCTTTGGGGCAGGGGCGTTTGCGCAGGCAGCACCGGTTCCGGAGCCGCGCCCGTATACGCGCCAAGGGCTCCGGCCTGCGCGTTGTCCGCGCCCTGGTGGTCTGCAGCGGCTTTATACCCTTGCGAGGCGCTGTCTTCATGATTTTTGCCCTGATCTGCCCCGCGCGGCAGTTGCAGGCAGAGCTCAAGGGTAAAGCACGAGCCTTGCCCCGGTGAGGAGGTCACAGTCACGTCACCGCCCATGCGGCGGGCGATGGTACGCGAAATATACAGGCCAAGGCCCGTGCCCGGCGCACTGGGGTTATCACTGCCGCGCTGAAAGCTCTCAAAAATGCGTTCGGCGTCTTCCTTTGGCAGCCCCGGCCCGGTATCCTGCACCATAATTCTGAGCTGCAGGGTGTCGGTGTCACCCGCACCCGGCTTGCCTCCTGCCCATTTGAGGCCCCCCGGCTTGGGCCCGGCAGACTCCACGCAGACGCGCACGCGCCCGATCTCAGTAAATTTTACCGCATTGCTCACAAGGTTGCCCAGGGCCTGCCGCAGGCGAAAACTGTCGCCCACCACGGCGTCGGGCAAATCCGGGGCAATATCCAGATCAATATCCAGCCCCTTGGCCTCGGCCACAGGCCTGAACAGCGATGTGCAGTTTTCAATGGCGGCACGCAGGGCAAAAGGGGCTGGCCGCAGTTGCAGGGCCCTCTGCTCCAGACTTGCGTGGTCTGTCACATCACGCACCATTTCCAAGAGCACGCTTGCCGCCTGGGTAAGATAGCGCAGGGCCTTTTTGCGGTCATTTTCCTGCACGCCCTTTTGTTGCAGCAACTCGCTCATGCCCAGTATGGCTGTGAG
>JAQVZK010000176.1 GCA_028708195.1 Desulfovibrio sp. | reverse complement strand
TCATCAGCCACGCGGATAGACACCACGTTGGTGTCACCCATGAGGTTATGCAGGTCACCGAGGGTTTCCTGATACGCGCCCACGAGAAAAACGCCAAGATAATATTCTTCGCCGTCACGCAGAGGGTGCAGTTCCAGCGTGGGTTTCATGCCCTGCGGATCAATAAACTGGTCTATGCGGCCGTCCGAATCGCAGGTAATATCAGAGATGATGGCGTGCCGCGAAGGAAACTCCTTGAGCCTGTGAATAGGCATGACCGGAAAAAGCTGGTCAATGGCCCAGGTGTCGGGCAAAGACTGGAACACGCTGAAGTTGCCATAATAAATGTCGGCCAGGCTCACATCAATATCAGCCAGGTCGCGCGGCACGTTCTTGAGGCGGGTTTTCTCCTGGGCAATGCGCATGATGATGGCCCAAAAAAACCGTTCGGCCAGCGTGCGCTGACGTAAGTTCACACGGCCCATAGAGAAAAGCTGACGCATCTCGTCGCGATAATAGATGGCGTCGTTATAACACTCCTGCAAATTGCGCAGGCTGATGTTGGCCAGCGTTTCGCGCAGATTCTGCACAGGTTCGGGCGTGCCTTCGGGCAAGGTTTCGGGCAGTTGCACCTCTTCCACAATGCTCACGTCCAGCACATTGAACAACAGTACCGAATAGTAGGCCACCGTAGCGCGTCCCGACTCGGTAATGATGTGCGGATGGGGCACACTTGCCTCGTCCAGAGTGCTCATGATGGCTTCGACAACGTCTGTGCAGTATTCGTTCAGACTGTAGTTGCGCGATGAAATATAGTTGGTGTGCGAGCCGTCGTAGTCCACGGCCAGGCCGCCGCCAAGGTCCAGATAGCCCATAGGCGCGCCTTCTTCAATAAGGCCTGCGTAAAGGCGCGCGCCTTCCATAACACCTGTACGGATGTCACGGATATTGGAAACCTGAGATCCCAGGTGATAGTGCAGCAATTTGAAGCAATCCAGCATATCCTGAGCCTTGAGGGCATCCACCACGTCCACAATCTGGGCGGGCGAAAGCCCAAAGGTCGACCGCTCGCCGCCAGAGTCTGTCCAGTGGCCGCCAGCCTTCACCGCCAGCTTGGCACGCACGCCAATGTTGGGCCGCACGCCAAGAACCTTGCTGCGCTCAAGCAACACGCCAAGTTCGCTGGGCATTTCAAGCACAAAAAACACGTTGAAGCCCAGACGCAGCGCCTGCAGGCCCAGATCCATAAACTCTTCGTCTTTATACCCATTGCAGATGATGCAGGCTTCGCGGTCTTGCATAAGAGAGACCGCGGCAATAAGTTCGGCCTTGGAGCCGACCTCAAGCCCGTGGTGGTACTGCGCCCCGAACTGGGCGATCTTTTCCACCACCTGCTGCTGCTGGTTCACCTTGATGGGAAAAACACCACGGTATGCCCCGGTGTAGCCAAGATTTTTAATGGCCTTGCGAAAACTCTCGTGAATATTCGCTATACGCGAGTCCAAAATATTTTCCACGCGCAAAAGCACGGGCATGTCGTGTCCCCGGTCACGCAGGCCGGAAATGATTTCCGGTATGGAAACCTGCGGCCCCTTGGGACCCTGCGGACAAATAACAGCTTCGCCCGCATCGGAAACGTCAAAATATCCGGCACCCCAATTACGGATGCCGTACAGTTCGATGGAATCCTCCACCCGCCACTGCTGCAATGCGCGGTTTTTTGCCAACTCGCTCTCCTTATGCCGTCCAAAAGGACGAGGGTTAAAATCCTGCCACCAAAAAAGAGGCGTAATTATGCCGGTAAGGGGGTGAAAGTCAATATTGGCAAATATGCCAAAACAGACTGCCGCCAAGGGCGGTATTACCCTGATGCGGCGCGGTATCTCCTTGACGCCGGGCTGTCCTTGCTTCAACCTACCGTGACGCCTGCATCTACGTTAGGTTCAGGGCACCCTGTGGTGGCTTGCGTTGCGCTGTTCAAATTCTTTTTAAGGATATATCCATGACGCCCTTTGACAACCGCCTGCGGATGCCATTTTTTTCCTGTACCGACCGTGGGATCTTTTTTCAAGGGATCCCTTCGCTACGGCCTCTGCTGCTGGTTCTGACCCTTGCGCTGCTTCCCGCTCTGAACGGCTGTTTTGGTGACGACAAAAAAGCCTCTGGCCCGGCCCCGGCCCCGGTGAGAACGGCGCAGGTTGCCCGTGCCGACGTGCCGCGTCTGCTGCATGTGGTGGGCAACGTGCGGGCCTCGGCTTCTGTTGCCGTCAGGCCCCGTGTGGCCGGTGAAATACAGCAGGTCCACTTTACTGAAGGGCAAGATGTTAAAGAAGGCCAGCCCCTTATCACTATCGACCCCCGCCCCTTTGAAGCCATCTTGCGCGAAAAGAGCGGCATGCTGGCCAAGTCACAAGCCCAGCTCAACAAGGCTCTGCAAGACATGGCGCGCTATGGCAAGCTGGTGGGCGGCGGCTATGTGAGCCGCGAGGCCTATGAGCAGACCTCCACCCATGCCGCCGCGCTGCGGGCAACAGTGCAGTCAGACAAAGCTGCGGAGGAAAGCGCCGCCCTTGACCTCGCCTACTGCACCGTGGTGGCCCCCATAAGCGGACGCGTGGGCGCTCTCAGTGTGGACAAGGGCAATATGGTCAAGTCTTCTGACGCTTCGCCCATTGTGACCATTGACACCCTCTCGCCCATCTATGTGGGATTTTCTGTGCCGGAGGCCCATTTGCCGGTCATACTGGACCGCATGACGACTGAAAGTGTGCCCGTTACCGCGACGCCCACAGGCGCGCGGCCTGAACTGGGCGTGCTGACCCTGGTGGAAAACACGGTGGACACGCGCACAGGCACCATCCGCCTGCGTGCCACATTTGAAAATGCCGACCGCCACCTGTGGCCCGGCCAGTTTGTACAGGTGGAATTGCCGCTGGGTATGGGCGAGCAGGTGCTCACCGTGCCTGCACGCGCCGTGCAGGCTGGCCGCGAAGAATCCTATGTGTATGTGGTGGACAAGGATAACCACGCGGCCTACCGTGCGGTAAAGCCCCTGTTCGAGTACAGGGGAATCAGTGTTGTGGAAGGGCCACTCTCAGAAGGCGAACAGGTGGTCATTGAAGGTCAGGTGCGCCTTGCGCCCGGCCTGCCCGTGAAAATTGTGGAATAAGCGCCTGACTGCGCAGTTTATGCAGCAGGTTGCGCCGCAGGTGTACGCAGCAGATTGTACGCAGCAGGTTTACGCAACGTCCGGGTCTGAAAGTTCTGCATTGATGGCCCCGTCCTCTTCGCCCTCAATCTGGCGGCAAAGGGCCGCGCCGTTGCTCAGGCCAGCCAGGGCAAGCTCAAACTGTGGCAAATGCTCTTCGGGCAGCAAAAGCGTGAGGTGAGCCTGGGCTGCGTACTCTTCGGCCACTGGCCGCGCCTCATAGGTTGGTAAAAGTCGGCGCAGGGCGTCCACATGGGCGTATTCCAGCGTAAGCGCCAGCTTGACCTGCGGCACGCGCTCAACCAGAGGAAGGGAAGCCAGATTCTCACGCACGCTGTCCTGATAGGCCCGCACAAGGCCGCCAGTACCAAGCTTGACGCCGCCAAACCAGCGGCTCACCACAACGCACAGTTCACCCACATTGCTGTGCAGCACCACCTGCAGCATGGGCCGCCCGGCGGTTCCGTGGGGTTCGCCGTCGTCAGAAGAACCGATCTGGGCGGTGTGCCCTGGCGCTCCGGCCGCATAGGCCCAGCAGTTGTGGGTGGCGTCTGCGTGGCGCCTGCGTATTTCATCAACAAAAGAGCGGGCCGCCGCTGGCCCCGGCGTGTGCGCGCACAAGGCAAGAAACCGGCTGCGACGGATGATTATTTCTGTGCAGTGCGGCTGCCCGGCGCTTGCGGCTGGCACGGCGTACCGGCTCATGCCGGGTCGCCCTCGCGGGGCGCAACACACTTTTGAGCATGACAACTGTTGCTGGCCTCAATGCAGCCGCACATATCAAGGGCGTCCTGCCCATGCGGCAAAGACCGTGACCGCGCATCGTCCGACGCGCAGCCGCACGTATTCGGGGTGCGCGGCTCCACCAGCGGCCCGCACGGACAGAATTCACGAATGCAGTCCAACGCCAGCGGATAGCGATTTTCCAGATCACTACGCTGCCCAAGGCGCAGATCGCTGAAGTCAAAACCGGGGGCCACCGTACAGCCTACCAGCGAAAAGTCGGCCCCAGGCGCAGGAGTAGCCCCGAACCAGCAGCCGCCCGGCACCACGCACTGCAGCACATGGCCATTAAGAATATCCGGGCCCATAATGATTTCACGGGCCTGGCCCCCGCGTTCTATCCATACCAGACGCAGTGGGCCACCCAGATGAAAGTGCCACAGTTCATCCTGACGGATGCGGTGCAGGCGCGAGTACTGCCCTGCCCGCAAAAGAAAAAATATGGCTGTGGATACAGGGCGGGGCTGGTCAAAACAGCAGGGCATTTCCTGTGGGGTCAGCATTCGCTCACATTGGTAGGTGCGGCGATAATAGCCGCCCTCCGGGTGCGGGGCGAGACCGAGATTGTCAATAACGTGCTGTACATTCATGGCGCAAGTGTACCCGTAGGCGAGGGCTTAGGCAACGGCGGCGCAAGGCCAAACCTGCCAATAAATCAAGAAAATTCGGGTTTGAACGCTGGAGTGACGTTTGCACGCCCAGGGCAGGGTTTGGCGCCGAAAGCAGAGGCTTCAGCCGAAAAACAAGGTCGCCACGCCCAAGGCTGGCCTGCGCGCAAACGAACCGCCTGCCCCTCTGCACCATAAAGCGCGGCTCAAACAAAGCCCGCTCAAACGGAATCCGCCTTAAAGCAGTGTATATCCAGGCAGATATAAAATATATGATTGCGATTTGACAAAATAACCTGCAAAAAAGCTTTACAAGAAATCATTGTTTGGTTAAATAGGAATTGTTCCTAGTAAAAAACAAGCTTAACAAATATACACAGCAAGGAGTATCCAAATGAGCAAGACTCAAGAAAATCTTATGACGGCCTATGCCGGTGAATCCCAGGCCAACCGCAAGTATCTCGCCTTTGCCCAGGTTGCCGACAAAGAAGGCATGCCCCAGGTTGCCAAGCTCTTCCGTGCTGCCGCCGCCGCCGAAACCATCCACGCCCATGCGCATCTGCGCAATGCCGGCAAGATTGGCGACACCGTCGCCAACCTCAAGTCCGCCATTGAAGGTGAAACCTACGAATTCACCAAGATGTACCCCGAAATGATCACGGAAGCGCAGGCTGAAGGCAAAACCGCCATCGGCAAATATTTTGACTTCGTGAAC
>JAQVZK010000175.1 GCA_028708195.1 Desulfovibrio sp. | reverse complement strand
CTGCGCAATATCTCCACAATGCGGCCCTGAAAGGCCACATACGGCTCAAGGCTCAAATCGTACACAGGCGGCTGCAAAAGCAGCACCTGCTTACGCCGTGCCTTGGTGGCCTGGGTGTCCTCCACCAGAATGTCGCGGTCGGCAATAACGTCCGAGTCCGCCACCTGCCCGGCCACGTAGATTCTGGGCACAACTTCAAAGTTGGCCCCAGCCAGCAGCGACAGGGCAAAAAATGTAATGATGAGGGCAGTCAGGCCCCAGCCACAATGATGCCTGGCCTTCAGCGCCTGGATGAGTGCCAGGATGCTAGCGGGCCGTGCCGTCTTTTTCTGCGTTATCATATGCGTTTACTATGGCTCCGACCAAAGGGTGGCGCACAACGTCCGCTTTGCTGAAGCGGTGTACAGCCAAACCAGGCACATCAGAAAGAATATTCAGCGCGTGTATGAGACCAGACCGGGGGCGCTGGCCGCCGGGCTGCATTGGCAGGTCAATCTGTGTGGTATCGCCTGTGACCACCATGCGCGAGCCGAACCCCATGCGGGTAAGAAACATTTTCATCTGTTCCTGAGTGGTGTTCTGGGCTTCATCCAAAATTATAAAGGCGTCATTAAGAGTACGGCCCCGCATAAAGGCAAGGGGGGCCACTTCTATGGAACCCACCTCCATCATGGAGGCCACCTTGGGCTGAGGCATCATGTCATGAAGGGCGTCGTACAGGGGCCGAAGGTAAGGGTTGACCTTCTCTGCCAAATCGCCGGGCAAAAAGCCCAGGCGCTCCCCCGCTTCTACCGCCGGGCGCGTCAATACAATGCGCTTGACCTTGTGTTGGTGAAACATCGACAAGGCCATAGCCACAGCCAGGTAGGTCTTGCCCGTACCTGCGGGGCCAGCCGCAAATACCAGTTCATGCCGCCGCAAGAGATCAAGGTAGGTGCGCTGGGCCACGTTGCGGGCCGTGACTGTTTTGCGGGGCGTATTAACAAAAACAGCGTCACGAAAAATATGGGCCAGGCTCAGCGCCGGGTCAACACTGAGCATCTCGTAGGCCCGGGTGAAGTCCTGCTGGCTCAGCACAAGGCCGCCGCGCAGCAAGTCATAAAGCTGCACAAAGACGTTGCACAAGACCTGGCGCACTTCTGCGTCAGGTGACTCAATGTAAATGCTGGCCCCTCGGCTGGTGATTTGCGCACCGCTGGCATGCGCAAGCAGGTCAAGATGCGCGTTATGAGGCCCGAACAGCTGATTAGCCAGGGCGGGATCATCAAATTCTACGGTTTCATGCATGGAAGATCTTACTGCCATGCTCGCTCTCTAGCCTATTTTGTGTGGGCTGTCCATCATTGCAGTCAATCAGCCGGCCAATCCTCTGGCCCACGGTGGCAACCAATGGCCTGCCACCGTGCAGCACCCCCAAAATAATTGCTGAAACCATTATTGGTCTATATTTTGCATAACCAACGCTCAGAGATTTAAGGGAAATTTTTGCCGGAGGAAACCATGAGCATATCCAGCATCAGCAGCTACAGCACAGCCATGTTACAGTGGCAGGGGCAGCAGTTGAAAAGCACGGGAAGCGGCAATTCTTCCGCCAGCGCGTCCAGCAGTCTGGGCAGCCTTTTCAACTCCTCGGCCTCCATGTCCAGCCAGCTTTCAAGTATGGTTGAACTGACCAAGTACGCAATGGACTCAATGGGGCTTTCAAGCGACAGCCGCGTTTCTTTCAGCCAGATCACCAAGTACCGCGAACAGCTGCTTTCAAGCTTTAACGACGGCGTCAAAAACGGCCTCGCCAGTGTTGGCATCAGCAAGCCCGAGGACATTACCTTTACACTGGACAAAGACGGCAGACTGGCCGCATCCAGCACCAGTGCCGCAGACCAGAAAGCAGCCCAGGCTTGGCTTGACGCCAACCCCACCCTTGGCAAGGATCTGCGTTCATCCCTCACCACCGCTGGCGTTGACGCCGCAACAACGGTGAGCATGAAGGTCAGCAGCACGGGCAAACTCTCCGTGGTCAATACCGCCCAGAAGGCCATGCAGAACGACCTTGACGCTCAAAGCGACCTGAGCACAAAGTTGCGCGCAGCCCTGAGCGAGTTGGGGGCAGACCTCGGCACACCCATGGATTTTACGCTCAGCAGCGACGGCCAGCTCACAGTCAGCGGTGAAAACAATCAGGCTGATGCCATTAATGCATGGCTGTCAGAAAACCCTGACCTCGCCAAAGCCCTTGCCTCCCAGAGCAAAAAGCAGGGCGTTGAGGCCACTGCCGTGGGCCTCAGACTGAACGCCACAGGCAATGTGCAGGTTACTGTCAATAACAGCGAACTCGCAGACGCCCAGGCAGCGCTCAGCAACAGCACCCTGGGGTCCGTGCTCTATAACGGCCTCAACAGCCTTGGCGTGGATGCCAACGTGAAATTCTCGCTTCAGGTCAATACCGACGGCAGCGTCAGCGTTATCAGCGACAGCGCCGACAAGGCCAAAATACAGCAGTTTTTTGATGCAAATCCCTCACTGGTCAAACAATACCAGCAGGTTGAAGCTCTTTCTGGCCTTGATGACGCACGCAAGGCCATGCAAATATCCCCATCAGAAATGCGCAAACGCATTCAGGTAGAATCCCTGGCCGCGTGGTGGTCAGGTTCGGGCAACGCGAACTCCTATTTTGGCAACTACGCCAATGGCAACATGGATATGCTGGCTGGCCTCAACCTCAGCGTATGACGCACACCGCCGCCGCACTGCGTGCAACCGGCTCTCGGCGCCAGGCAAAAAGCCTGGCGCATTTTTTTATGTCCACATGGGCATACAGACGCATCTGGCATGAGCTTCAATTGAATTATGAAGTAATTACGGCGACTCTTGACCGTATTTTCATAACTTGTTGACAAGAGGTTAAATATTTATAAAACTAGTTGGGTTATAAAGGGCGATAACACAGCTTTCATGCCAACCCATTGGCGCCCTTCATTAAGCGGCAGCCTGCGGCCTTTCCCCCCGGACAAAGCAGTCATGCAATGGAGCCATTTGACAGCACGCAATGTTTATGCGTGCTGCTGGTAAAGGTATACCATTTTCAACAGGCCTTTATTGCTGACTACAAAAAGCGGCAGCCCTCTACAGGTAATCTCCGTCAGTTACGGCAGTCATTCCGGCACTGACGGTTTACATCGGTTAAGGACCACAACTTTTCCCGCACGGGATTTTGGGGACGTTTATCGAACCAATCCAAAGTTTGCTCCCAAGCAATGCACCTTTTTAGGAGGAAACCATGACCCTGAAAAAAACACTTTTGTCCGCACTGGCCGGTTTGCTGCTGCTCACCGCCACCCACGCTGCCACCCAGGCTGAAGAACTGACCGGAACCCTGAAAAAAATCAAGGAAACGGGCGTTATTGTTGTGGGGCATCGCGAATCCTCCGTACCATTTTCTTACTATGACTTGCAGCAAAACGTCATTGGCTATGCGCAAGACTATTCTGACAAGATTGTTGATGCCGTAAAAAAGCAGCTCAACATGCCCGACCTTAAAGTCCGCTTTGTGCCCATCACCTCGCAGAACCGCATTCCCCTGCTGCAAAACGGCACCTATGACTTTGAATGTGGTTCCACCACCAACAACGTAGACCGCCAGCAACAGGTGGACTTCTCCAACACATTTTTTGTTGTTGGCACACGTTTGCTCACGCACAAAGACTCCGGCATCAAAGACTTTGATGACCTCAAGGGCAAGAATGTGGCTGTCACCGCTGGCACCACCTCTGAAATGCTGCTGAACAAGATGAATGACGAGAAGAAGATTGGCGTCAACATCATCAGCGTTAAAGACCACGGCGATGCCTTCCGTACGGTTGAATCGGGCCGCGCTGTTGCCTTCTTTATTGATGACGCCCTGCTGGCCGGTGAACGCGCCAAGGCCAAAAAGCCCGCCGAATGGGTCATCGTGGGCACCCCCCAGAGCTTTGAAGCCTATGGTTGCATGGTGCGCAAAGGCGATGCCCCCTTCAAAAAGCTTGTGGATGGCACCATTGCCGATCTGCAGTTGAGCGGCGAAGCTGAAAAATCCTATTCGCGCTGGTTCAAGCAGCCTATTCCACCCAAAAACATGAATATGAACTTTGATATGTCTGACGAAATGAAAAATCTTTTCAAGGCCCCCAACGACAAGGCCCTGAATTAGTCTTTTTTTGCTTTGCTTTACAGTGCGAAGCGCCAGCAGAACCACTCGCTGGCGCTTCGCCGTCAGGCGGCCACACACTACGAGGCACAATGAATCACGCTTTATCTTTATGGATGGAATTTTCTGATGCAGGCTAACTGGAACTGGGGCATTTTTTTTGAACAAGCGCCGTTCGGAAACGTCACCTACCTCAACTGGTTGATTGACGGGTTTCTCACCACAGCGGCGCTTTTTATCTGTGCCTGGATTGTAGCCTTCATTATAGGCTCGTTTTTTGGTATTCTGCGCACCTTGCCCAACAAATTTCTTCGTGCCGTCGGCGCTACGTATGTAGCCATTTTTCGCAACATCCCGCTCATCGTCCAGTTTTTTATCTGGTACCTTGCTGCACCAGACCTTTTACCGCGCGATTTGAGCGTGTGGTTCAAGTCTGAACTGAACCCCAGTGCGCAGTTTTTCATACTTTCGACCTGTGCGCTGGGTCTGTTCACTGGCGCGCGCGTCTGCGAGCAGGTACGTTCTGGCATTTTGGCGCTTTCGCGCGGGCAACGCTATGCGGCCCTTGCCCTGGGCCTCACACTGCCACAAACGTATTTTCATGTACTGCTGCCCAATGCCTACCGCATTATCATTCCCCCACTGACCTCAGAAATGCTCAACATGGTCAAAAATACGGCGGTGGCCTCCACCATAGGACTTGTGGAGCTGACCTCGCAGGCAAATCGCCTGCTGGAATTCTCGGGCTTTGCCTATGAATCCTTCATTGCCGTTACCCTGGCCTATGTGTTTCTGAACTTTGTCGTTATGCGCATCATGAGGATGCTTGAAAAGAAAATGCGGCTTCCCTCCACAGGCATTGGAGGCAAAAATGTTTGATTTCGACTGGAGCATAATTGATCAAAGCCTGCCCCTGTTAGCTCAGGGCGCTATGGTCACGCTCAAGATAACGTTTACCGCCATTGTGCTGGGCATGGTGCTCGGCACCCTGCTGGCTGTGGCACGCATATCCATATACGCACCCCTGCGCTGGATTTCTGCGGCGTACGTCAACTGCTTCCGCTCTGTCCCCCTGGTGATGGTGCTTTTGTGGTTCTATCTTATCGTACCGCAGTTTTTGACCAAAT
>JAQVZK010000174.1 GCA_028708195.1 Desulfovibrio sp. | reverse complement strand
AGGCGCGCTTCAAGAAATTCGTCATGCCGTGCCAGGCCAAGCTCAAGAACACCGATAGCCTCCTCGGTACGGCCTTCTTCAACGAGCAGACGCGCCAGAGGAAAAAAAACCTTCGAGTTTGGCTCAAGTTCCAGAACTTCTTTATACCACTCAATTTTTTCCGTCATATACTACGGCTCCCGATGGGGCTTGACCGATGCGTCAAAGAGGTAAAGCACCTCGTTATCGCGCACATAGTGCAGGCGCTGCCGAATTACTTTTTCAACATATTGATTGTCTGATTGCAAAAGGCGGATCTCACGGCTGAGAGACATGTTTTCCGCGTCGAGGTCAGCTATCTGTTTTTCAAGGTCGGAATACTGTTTTTTGAGTTCGCGATATTCAAGCAGGCCGGTTGGGCCCCACACCATACGACTGAAAAGTACCACGCTCACAAGGCCAAGCACCACAAGAATAAAAGAACGCCAGAACATTACTGTAGCAACCGTTTTTTGGCCGTACTTTCCTTGTGGGAAAGCTTGAGCTCAGACAAAAAGGTTGCTGTGGCATTTTCAAGCCGTTTCACATCTTCTTCGGCCAGATCCATTTGGTCTACCTGCAGAAGATAATCCTTGAGAGAGCTGAGTTCCATATCAAAATAACGCCCCCAGACTCCGGCTTTCATGTCGGGTTCCAGTTCCAAAATAGTTTGGATACAGTTTTTAAGGCGCACCTGCAATTTGCTCATGCCTTGTCGGATTCCTTATTTGTGCGCGTGCGGCGATAAAAATCATAGCAATAATTAGAGCCAGATATGAGGGCCAGGGCAAGTGCAGCATAAAGCAGCCACTCGCCTATGGGCCTGAGGTTCATACCCCAGAGCGGATAGTGCAGAATCAGGGGTACAATGGCAAAAATTTGCAGAATTGTTTTGGCTTTGCCGAATTTGTCAGCGGCAAGCACAATGCCTTCATCAATGGCAATGGTGCGCAGGCCAGTAACCACCAGTTCGCGACAAACCATAATGATAACAACCCAGGCTGACGCCCAGCCAAGGCTGGCAAACATGATGAGCACTGAACAGATAAGGACCTTGTCTGCCAGAGGATCAAGAAATTTGCCCATGCTTGTGACCATATTGGAACGGCGGGCTACATAACCGTCTGCCCAGTCGGTCAGCGAGGCGAAAATAAAAGCTATTGTCGCCAGCTTACAGGTGACCGGGCCCTCAAAATAGAGCAGCAAAACCACCAATGGGGTCACAAGAATACGTAATAGCGTAATTTTATTAGCAAGATTAAGCATGTAGTTCTTTTGATGCTCCCAAAGATTTTTTGTCCAAATAACATAAAAGCAAACAGGAGAAAAGAAGAAAAAACTCCCCTGCTATGGGGCTTTGCCCAGCAGAGGAGTTAGCTTTAGCATGAATTGCCACCGGAAGCACATGAGCCCCCGTGAAAAATTTTTTCACGCGATGCTGTGGTGTGCCCAGGTAAGCTTTAGCGGCTTGTGTGGGTGCTGGCCAGGGCTTCAAGGCTGCTGTCGCACGCGGTTGCAATGGCGTCTGCCAGGTCCAGAAAGGCGGTTTTGGCCGGGCTTTCTGCTTCAAGATATACCACGGGAACACCACGGTCTGCCGCCACCACTGTGGTGGGGTCCAGAGGAATCGCACCAAGGAACTTCAAGGCATAGCGCTTGGCAAGTTCTTCGCCGCCGCCTTTTTTGAAAAGGTCGATTTCCTGGTGGCAATGCGGGCAGACAAGGCCGCTCATGTTTTCAACAACACCCAAGACATTGGAGTTGGTATACTGCAGAAAATTTATGGCTTTACGCACATCAGCAAGGGAGATTTCCTGTGGTGTGGTGACCACCACGCAGAGCGCGTCGGGGATAGACTGCATAACAGTCATATGCTCATCACCTGTGCCGGGAGGCGAGTCGATGAGCAGAAAATCCAGATCGCCCCACTTCACATCAGATATAAACTGACGGATGGCCGCCGTTTTTTTGGGGCCGCGCCATAAAATGGCCTGGTCCTTGTCCTGCAACAGCGAATCCATAGAAATTACGGCCAGATTTTCGTTATATGTCGCTGGCAGCATAAGTTCGCCATTGGGGTCCATTTCAACCGTACTGGTGAGGCCAAGAAGGTTGGGGACACTGGGGCCATGCATGTCAACGTCAAGAATGCCGACCTTGAATCCACGCCTGGCAAGAGCCGCAGCTGTGTTCACCGTAACGGAGCTTTTGCCCACCCCGCCCTTGCCGCTCATGACAAAAATTTTATGCCGGATATGTCCGAGCCTGTCGGCAATAATTTTGTCTTGCTGAGCCATAGGGTCGTTGCATTTTCCGTCTCCCCCCTTGCCCGTAGCACTGGGACAGGAGGAGGACGAAGAACAGGAGGAACAGGAAGCCATGATATCTCCTTGTTTTTTGGGGTGGGTGTTCCATCTGGCTGTTACCAGCCGTGGTCGCCCACCAGATCCACAAAAATGGCAGGGCCCAAGTCCTCACTTATGAGGCGCCCCTGCTCTTTGCGAAGGCGCATAAGCCGTTGCGATCGCGGGCGTGGGCCCACAGGAATAAGCAGAATGCCGCCCTCATCCAGCTGGTCGGTCAAAGGACGCGGAACTTCCGGCCCGCCAGCGGTCACAATAATTCGGTCAAAGGGGGCAGCCTCTGGCACGCCCAGGGTTCCGTCACGCCGCTGCATGTGGATACCGCGCAAACCCATCTGCCGCAAGAGCGTTGCTGTACTTTGATAAAGTTCTTTCAGGCGTTCCACCGTAAAAACCGTGCAGCCCATAGTTGCCAGCACTGCAGCCTGATAGCCGGACCCGGTGCCAATCTCCAGTACGCGCATGCCCCTGCTTGCCTCAAGCAGTTCACTCATGAGAGCTACTACATAGGGCTGCGAAATGGTTTGTCCATGCCCGATGGGCAGGGGGGTGTCCTCATAGGCCTGGGCGCGCAGCGCTTCCTGCACAAAAAGATGTCGAGGCACGGCGCTCATGGCCGCCAGCACTTCAGCATTTTTTATTCCCCTGGCCTCCAGCTGATCACGCACCATACGCCGCCGCAGTCGTTTGGGATCTACTGCGGCGGTTGCCATGCGCTCCTGCGCCCTTATGCCTTGATATCTGCTGTTCTGCATACTGCGGAAGTGAGAACAGATTTTTTCTGCCAAGTCAATGCGTGCGACGTTTTATGGGCTTTATAAAAGTTCCAGACTTTTCCTTGAAAATTGACGTTCTTTATGCAAGGCTTCACTGAGTTTAATGAGGAGCCCGCGATGCGAAAAAAAAGTATGCTTTCTACTGTGCTTGGTATTTTGGTTTTGGTCGTTCTTGGAGTGGGCGGCTATACCTTCTTTAAGGACCTGGAAGGTCCTGCCATTGAAGTTTCCCCAAATACAGGCAGGGTGTCTCCTGCCAGTGTACTTAAGATCAATATGCGGGATGTCTCAGGAATCAGGTCCGTTACAGTCGGCGTGAAACAAAATAACGTGCTCAACGTTATCTTTAACAAACATTTTGATCAGTATTTACCCGAGCGTACGGTTGAAGTTACCCTTAAGGACGCCAACCTGCGCGAAGGTGCTTTTGACCTTGAAGTGCGCGCCACGGATGGTTCGCTTGCCGGTTTTGGCCAGGGCAACACCCGCACGCTACAGCTTCCTATGCGCCTTGATACGCAGCCCCCGCGCATTTCTGTCAAGACTCTGCCGCCCAACGTGCGCCGCGGCGGCGCAGCGGTTGTTCGCTATACCATTGATGAAGATGTAACGACCAGTGGTGTTCTTGTGGCGGGGTATTTTATGCCCGGCTACCTGCAAAAAGACGGCAGCTATATCTGTTTTTTCCCCTTTCCCTACACCATGACGGCCAAGGATTACAAAAACAGTGTTGAAATCACGGCCACCGACCTTGCAGGCAACATCACCAAGAGTCGTTTGACAGTCATGGCCTTTGAGCGTGCTTTTAAAAGCGACAATCTTGACCTGAGCGATAATTTTTTGCTGAGTGTGGAGGGCAAGTTGCGCCATTTGGCCCCCAATGCCGCCAACCCGCTTGAATGCTACCTGTATATCAACAATCAGGTTCGGGCCGCCAATGTGGAAGACTTGCGCAATATCAGCAAAGATTCGGCGTCAGCCATGCTGTGGAGCGGCGTTTTCACGCGCCTGCCCCGCTCGGCCCCGCGTGCTGGTTTTGCAGACCACCGTTTTTACAACTATCAGGGCAAGCAGGTTGGCGAATCCTACCACCTGGGCTTTGACCTTGCCTCGGTGCGCAACGCGGAAGTGCCCGCAGCCAACAGTGGCCGCGTGATTTTTAGCGGCGACCTGGGAATTTATGGCAACATTGTTGTGCTGGACCACGGCCTGGGGCTCATGTCCCTTTACTCCCATCTTAATGATGCCACGGTCAATGCCGGTGATGTCGTGCAGAAGGGGCAGCTTCTTGGCCATACAGGTACCACGGGCCTTGCCTTTGGCGACCACCTGCACTTTGGCATCATGGTGGGCGGCGTTGAAGTGACCCCCCTTGAGTGGCTCGACCCCAAGTGGATTCGCGACAACATCACTGACAGGCTCAATGCCTCAATGACCCAGTAACTTACTCTAAATTTGAGCGATGTGGCCATTTTTTCAGCTAATCTGAGTCTGAAAAAATGGCCACACGCGTCTTTTCTGGCGAACTAGGGCTTGTCTTTGCCTTGGCTTACGGTATATCCTGAACCTATATTTTGAGAATATTTCGTCTTTTTTTAATTGGGCGTACAGCCTGATGCAGGCTTATTCCCCGCTTCTACACCAACACACAGAAATGTGAGGACTTATTAGTGTCTCCACATCCTGCGGCTTTTCTTGGTCTGGACATAGGCTCCACGACAGTCAAACTTGCGCTTCTGGACGCCGAGGGCGTGGTGATTGAAACCATGTACCGGCGTCACGGAACAGCAGTCAGAGCTACGTTGTCCAATCTTCTAGGCGAATTGGCTCAAAAGTATCCCCTTTTGCCGGTTCGCTGCGCCATCACGGGGTCCGGGGCGCTGGACCTTGGTGAAGCCCTGTCCTTGCCGTTCGAGCAGGAACTGCTGGCGACGGCTCGCGCGGTGGCTGCGGCAGCCCCGCAAACCAGCGTCGCGGTCGAACTTGGTGGTGAAGACGCCAAGCTGCTCTACCTCGGTCAGGATGTGGAACTGCGCATGAATGAATCCTGTGCGGGTGGAACTGGAGCCTTTATTGACCAAATGGCCCGTCTGCTCAACACCGATGCCCAGGGGCTCAACGAGCTGGCATCACGCCACAGTACTCTTTATCCCATAGCCTCCCGGTGTGGCGTTTTTGCCAAGACGGATATTGTCCCTCTGCTCAATGCCGGC
>JAQVZK010000173.1 GCA_028708195.1 Desulfovibrio sp. | reverse complement strand
TTGTGCAGACCTTTCTTGCGCCCCTGAAGCTGCGTCATCTGGTGGTCGGCTACGACTTTACCCTGGGCCGTGACCGCGGCGGGCATGTGGATACGCTGCGCCGTCTGGGCGTGGACGCGGGCTTCACCGTTGAGCAGTTGCCGCCCGTGGTGGTGGACGAAACTGTGGTCAGCTCCACAACCCTGCGCAAGCTGATCGGCGAAGGCAACGTGCGCGAGGCCGCCCGCCTGCTTGGTCGTTTTCACGGCTTCAGCGGCGAGGTTGTGCACGGTGACGGGCGCGGGGCAGGCTTGGGCTTTCCCACGGCCAATCTGGCGCGTCCGCAAGTGGTCATTCCTACCGAAGGGGTGTATGCCACCCTGGCAACCCCGGTTGACGGGGGCGACCACACCTGGCCCGCTGTTACCTGCATCGGGCGCAAACCCACCTTCGGTGACAACGAGCTTGCCGTAGAAACCTTTTTGCTCGAAGGCGGGCGGGATTTTTACGGTCAGACCATGCGGCTGGATTTTGTGGAGCACCTGCGGGGAGAAAAGCGTTTCGACTCCGTGGATGCCCTCAAAGAGCAGATCGCGGCTGACGTAGAGCACGCGCGGCGCATTCTGGCGGCCTTTATTCGCCTGTAGCTTTTTGCCGGGTGGTCTTTGCGGCAACTTGGGGGTATGATCGCAAACATGATACGCGCGGATCTGCATAACCATACCCTGGCCGCTCACGGGCGCGACACTGTTGCCGACATGTATGCCGCCGCCAGGGGCAGCCAACTGGAGTGGTACGGACTCTCCGAACATTCACCCCTGCCGCCCGGCTATGCCTGCCCGCTGTATACCGGCGATCTCAGCGTGACTTTTCCCGCCTATGTGGAGGAGGTACTGAGCCTCAGGGAAAGCGCCCCTGCCAACGGGCCACGAATACTGCTCGGTATGGAACTTGACTGGCTGCCCGTCAATACCGCCTGGATGCAAGAGATTCTGGGGCTCTATCCCTTTGATTATGTTATTGGCGGCCTGCATTTTGTGCACAGCGTGCCCGTGGGATCGCCCCGCAGCTGGACGGCGGATTTTTCCCTGCCGCAGCGCTTTGCGCGCTTTGCCGCCTATTATGAAGAAATGGCCCGTCTGGCTTCAAGCGGCCTGGTGGACGTGGTTGCTCACCCCGATTTCGTCAAGGTCTGCTGCTATGACGACTTTCAAATCTGGCTGAACCAGTCCGGCAGCCTTGACCTCATAGCCAGCGCCCTTGTCGCCATGCGCGATTCGGATACGGCTATGGAGGTTTCCTCCGCCGGACTGCGCAAAGTTTTTCGCGAGCCGTACCCCGGCCCTGCCATCATGAGGCTTGCCGCTGACCTTGGCGTTGCCATCAGTTTTGGCTCCGATGCCCACGCCGCCAGCGAGACTGTCTCCCACTTCGACGAACTTGCCCGCTATGCCCGCAGCTATGGCTTCAAAAACAGCCGCATCGCCGTGGGACGCGAAAAAATCACGCTCGATTTTTAGAGCTGCTTGGAGGCGAGAGGGTTTGATTTTTTTGTGGGAGAGGGGCCCTTTTGAATATTGAAGATTTTTGTGGGGGAGGGACCCTTTTGCAATAGGGTCTCCTCCCCCACGCCCCCACCCCCTGAAACCTTTGCCGGCTTACGCTGCTCCCCCGACAACACCCGTCTCCTTGTCTGAGAAACTGCCCATACCAGTACGCATTCAGTACGCCTTCAAGCATCTTGATTTTAATGCTGCTGGCATCACCGATGAAAATGTACTTCTCAGCCCTCTCGCGCCTGCCGCGCGCAAATGCAACAAGCTCCGCAACCCGCGCGCGACACCTCGTCTTCCTGAAAAATAGTGATCGCAGCTATACGAAAGAATAGCATTTTTTGAAGCTCGGTTGACAATGCTCTATATTTTTGAAATCCATACAATGAATATTTTATCTTTGTACCTGTAAGTGGGGCAAGAAAATATTCATATTAAACTACAAAGTATTGGCTTCATACATACCGGGGCGGGCTGGATGGTGCCCCAGCAGGAGTTGTCATGAAAAATCGCGGTGTATATTTGGGCCTCATCCTTGCGACCATATTGCTTGTCTTTGGCGTGTGGGTGCTCTCTTTCTTCGGCTCGACCCTCACAATCAAGAGGGTGGCTATGGATTCCGAGGCGGCGGCCAAAAAGGTGGCCGTGCCCTCGTCGCAGGCCTTCTTCAACCCGCCACGCCCAGAAGACGCGCCGGAGAGCATCCGCGCCGAGGTCATGCTGGGCTACAAGATCATGACACAAACCAGCAAATACGCCGCAGAATATGTGGGCAAAGACAGCAAACTCTCCTGTTCGAGCTGCCACTTTGACGGGGGCAGGTCTATGGAGAGCTTTTCGCTGGTGGGTGTAGGGGCCACCTATCCGCGCTACCGCGACCGCAACGAATACACGGTGGACCTTGGCATACGCATTCAGGGCTGTTTTGACCGCAGCATGAACGGCACGCCGCCGCCGCTGGACGGCCAGATCATCCAGTCCCTGCTGGTCTATCTGCAGTGGATATCAAAGGATATTCCCATTTACGCCAAGCTGCCCTGGGCTGTCCCGGAAAGTATGGAGAATCCCCACAAGCCCGACGTGGCCAACGGTGAAAAAGTTTATAAAGATGTCTGCGCCCGCTGCCACGGCCCCAACGGTGAAGGCACCGACATCGCGCCGCCCGTGTGGGGTGGCGATTCGTACAATGACGGCGCTGGCATGCACCGGGTGCGCACCCTCGGCATATTTGCCTGGCGCTTCATGCCCAAAAACGCGCCCTCCCTCACGCAGGAAGAGGCGCTGGACGTGGCGGGCTACATACACGAACAGCCCCGGCCCAAGTTCGTGTCCACGCATCCTGACAAGATCGAGCGGCTTATCCCCCTGACGGAAGGGAAGCAGCCATGATTTTTCCCATACTGCACATACCGGGAGTCGGCGACGGCATGACCATCGCTCTGGACGCCGTGCTGCATGTGGTCATAAGCCACGGTCTGGCCATTGGCCTCATGACCATGCTTATTCTCTTTCAGACCCTGACCTATATGGGCAAGGGGCAGCACTGGGCGCGCATAGCTCGCAGCCTGCTTGGGCCCACCGTGGTGGTTATCACCTCTGTGGGTGCTGTAACGGGCGTGGGCATCTGGTTTATTACGGGCATTCTGGCCCCCGAGGGCATCGGCTCGCTCATCCACCTCTTTTTCTGGCCCTGGTTCATCGAGTGGGGGGCCTTTACCTCTGAAGTCATTTTGCTGCTTTTTTATTACTACCTGTGGGACAGGCTGGCAGAAAAGCATCCCGGCCGCCTGACCGCCCTTGGCTGGGGCTATGTGACTATGGCGGTCATTTCGGCCATTCTTATTTCGGGCATCCTGGGCTTCATGCTCACGCCCGCGGGCTGGCCCTGGGGGCAGACCTTTGATCAGGCGTACTACAACCCCACCTTTGTGCCCCAGGTCTTTTTGCGGCTCGCGGCGGGGCTTGGCATCGGCGCGTTGCTGCTTGCGGCCTGGATTGCCTGGCGCTTCAAGGGCTCCCAGCAGGAGCGCGGCAGTGCCCTGCGTCTGGCGGGCGGCGTGTTTCTGGCCTGTGTGGCAGTGTCTGGCGTGAGCGCGTGGGTCTACTTCTCCCGCATACCCATGACCTATCTGACCCACTGGAAGTTCGCGGTTGCCACCTCCTACATGTCGCAACTGCCAGACTTTTTGCCCACCCTCAATGCCGTGGCGGTAGGGGTACTTTGCCTCATGGGACTTGTCGCTGTGATGCGTTGGTCGATCATAAGCCGCATTCTCTGCATACCAGCCATTTTGCTTTGTGTGTTCATGGTTATGGAGTTTGAGCGCATTCGCGAATTCGTACGCGGGCCGTACCTGCTGCCCGGCTATATGTACGCCAACCAGGTGCCGCTGGTGGAAAAGCTGGCCCTGGATGAAAAAAATGAAGACTACCTGCCGCGCATGCGCTGGGTGGACGATAAAGGCAAGCTGTCGCCGGATATGGTGGCAGGGCAGGCCCTGTTTGCCGCCAACTGCGGCGTGTGCCACACCACGGTCAAGGGCGGGCTGAACAATATTGGCCTGCGCGTGGCCGGGCGCACCCTGGACAGCCTCAATGCCATTGTGGACATGACAGAAAACCTCGGCCCCTTCATGACGCCCTTTACCGGATCGGACGCGGAACGTCTGCTGCTGGCCAGCTACATCTACATGCTCGGAACGGAGCAGGGCTATATCAAGATCCCGCAGGCACCGAAGGCTTCGGCTGCCCAGGCCGCGGGCAGGGAGGCGAAGTAGCCATGAATAAATGGACTGATCTCTTCCTCCTGCATCCCCTGTCTGACGGCTGGCTTGATGGCCTGCTTTTCGTCACCTTTGGCCTGCACCTGCTTTTTGCCCTGCTTATTGTTGGTACAGCGGTGCTGGGGCTTGTGTTCTTTTTGCAAGACTGGCTCAACAACGACCAGCCGGGGCAGAACTGGAACAGCAAGTTCATGCACACTCATCTGGGCCTCAAAAGTCTGGCCGTGGTTTTGGGCATCGCGCCCTTGCTGCTCATACAAATACGTTATTCCTATTCTTTTTTTACCACCACGGGGCTGTTCGCCTACGCCTGGCTGGCGGTGATACCTCTGCTCATCGTGGCTTTTCTGCTCATTGACGCCTTTAACCACACTATGGAAGGCCGCGCATGGCTGGCTCTGATCTGCGGCGTCATAGGCGTGTGCGCTCTGCTCACCGTGCCTGCTGTCTTTACCGGTGCGCTGGCGCTTATGGAGCGGCAGCACTTGTGGGCACAGTTCGGCCAATCCGGCGGGCAGGATGTTGCCTCCCTGCCTGCGTTTGCTCCGCACTGGCTGCTGCGTTATCTGCACGTTATCGGCGCAGCCCTGGTGCTTGGCGCGGCGTTTCAGCTCTTTTTCTCCACCCGCAACAATCCGGAAAAAGCCCCGCGCCTGCGCAACTGGGTTTTTGGCGCAACACTGGCCCAGATTCTTATAGGCATTCCCCTGCTGTTTACTGTGGCCGCCGAGCTTACCTGGACCATCGTCGCGGCGCTTACGGTGGGTGCCCTGGCCGCCCTGCTGGTTCTGTGGATGCTGCGCCCCCAACAGTCCGCCTCAGATCCGGCCCCCAGGCCCGTGCCGCTGCCCGCACCCCGCAGCCTGCTCTGGCTGCTGCCGCTGGCCTTCGCGGCCATGCTGGTGGGCCGTCAGTTCATACAGGACGAAGCCCTGAATCCCCTTCAGGCCGCCAATGACGCCTACCGCACAGAAAGGGCCAAGACAATGGACCCCTTCCGCCAGCCCTCGCTGGACGCATACGCTCTCAAGCTCAAGACCGTGTATGACAACGGCGACACCATTACCGATCAGGCCTGCGCCCCCTGTCACGGGCT
>JAQVZK010000003.1 GCA_028708195.1 Desulfovibrio sp. | reverse complement strand
CGGCGCTGCCGGGGCAAAAATATGGGTATAGGAGGCCCATACATTACGGAACACAAGGCCATCAACCTTCGGCGCGTCAGAAGCGCTGGCCGTAGTTTGCCCTGCCAGCGCTGGCGCAGGCCCCATGCCTTGCCCCTTGTGCAGTTGCATGGCCCAGCGCAGCGAGGGATGGCGGTTCTGCGCCGCCACTACACCCTGTACTGGTTCTGCCTCTTCGCACTGCGAGTTCTTTGCCGTCTCTTCCCACCGGCAGCGGGAATAGTGAAATTCGTGCCCGCGCAGCTCCGTTTCAAGAGAGAAAAAGGGATTTACAGCCGTAATCTTGCCCCGCACATAGCCAAGCCCTTGTGGTTTGGCGCAAACCACCGCCGTAACAGGAAGAATACCCCCCATAGGCCAGAGCTTTCCCTGACGTTCTATACCGCGCGAAAGTACCATAAATCCGCCGCATTCAGCATAGATGGGCATATTTTGTGCGGCCCACTGCGCCAGTTGCCGCAGCAGGGGCGAAGCGGTCAGGGCCTCCACATGATCTTCGGGGAAGCCACCCCCAAGATACAGGCCGTCCACCTGCGGCCAACCAGCGTCCGCCGGATCGGCACCCGCCCCGTCCAGCAGAGAAAGGCGCACAAGCTCGGCACCTGCGCGGCGCAGGGCTTCCAGATTTTCTTCATAGTAAAACCACAGGGCGGCGTCGCGCACGTAACCAATGCGGGGCCTGCGTGCTCCGCTGGATTCCGGGCCGCCCGACGGCGTGACATTGCCGGGCGTGTCATTGCCAAACTTTTCTCGGCTGGCAACACGCGCACTATCCGCCTGCTCCACAGACACAGAGGGGACCGCCGACACCGAATGGCCCACATGCCCCGCGAGTCCGGCCTCAGGGAGTTCACCCTGAAGGGATTCGGGCCAAAAGGGTTCGGCCTCCAGAGCTGGAGCGCTCTTTGCGGCGGCCAAGATGCGGTGCATGTCCACATGGCCGCTCACAAAGGCCGCCAGGCTGTCCAGCACCTGCTGCGCCTGCGGTGAAAGATCGTCGCCGCAGGAGGCTATGCCCATGTGCCGTTCGGGCAGCGGATTTTCGCTCAACCGTGGCAGAGCGCCAAGCACGGGCACGTCGGTGTGCTCCTCCAGGGCCTGGCGTAAAATACGCTCATGCCGCGCCGAACCGACCTGGTTAAGCACCACGCCAGCAAAGGTAATGCCCGGCTCAAACGTCAACATGCCGCGCACAAGCGCAGCTGCGGTGCGCGTCATCTTGGTGCAGTCAACACTGATGATGACGGGGCATGACAATATGCGCGAAAGTTCGGCTGTGGAGCACGAGCCGCGCGCATCCATGCCGTCAAAAAATCCCCGGTTGCCCTCCAAAAGGCCCAGTAGCTGACCAGACTGCGCCGCAGAAAGATCGTCGCAGGGGCAGCCATTGGCCCTACTTGCGGCAGCCCGCATGGTGTGCACAAAGAGCGCGCGCAAACGCGGCGCTTCAAGAAAATACGGATCAAGATTGGCGGCGGGCAAACCGGCGGCCAGACGCAGCCAGGCCGCGTCAATATAGTCCGGCCCTTTTTTGAAGGGCTGCACAATGGCACCACGCAGGGCAAAGGAGCGGCACAAGCCCAAAGAAAGCAGCGTCTTGCCGCCGCCTCCCGAAAGGGCTGTCACGCAGAGGCGGGGTAAAAACGCAGGCTGGGTGGCCGGATGTGACGAGGATCTGTGGCTCATGGCGCTCCGCGTGGTGACCGTAACAGAAAACGGTTGCAAGCCGGGTGTGCGGAAAAACCGCTGTCAGACGGTTGCAGTTTGCGACAGCTATAATGGTATCAAAACAACGGCCCGCAAGATGCCGCACACGCTGTTCCAGCCCTTGAAAACCCCGCTTTGTGACAGGAAAATCCCCGTACCGTCCCGAAACCCCAATAAAGGTTTCAGGGGGGGCGTGGGGGAGGCGACCCTTTTGCAAAAGGGTTCCTCCCCCACAAAGCACTGAAACAGCCCCTAGTGCTTAAAAGAACGCTGCCCCGTGTACACCATAGCCACCTGCGGGCTGGCCTCATTGCAGGCCATGATCACTTCCGCGTCGCGCATGGAGCCGCCGGGCTGCGCAATGGCGGTAACGCCCTGAGCCAGGGCCACATCCACCCCGTCACGGAAGGGGAAGAAGCCGTCAGACACGAGCGCAGAGCCAGCAAGGCCGCCGTGGGTCTCCTGGGTACGCCGTTCGATGTCGGCCAGCTTTTCAGCCATGTCCACGTCCTGGGCGGCCTTGAGTTTGAGTTCGTACAGGGTCATGCCCAGTTCACGGAAAGCAAGCGTATCCGCATACTTGGTATGTGCCTTGTGAATGGCAAGTTCCACGCAGCCCACGCGGTCCTGCTCACCGGTGCCGATGGCAAGAGTTGCCCCATCACGCACAAAGATGACCGAATTTGAGGTAACCCCGGCTTCAACCGCCCAGGCAAAGCGCAAATCGTCCAGTTCTGCCGGGCTGGGCGCGCGCGCCGCCACAGAGAGGCCGTCCTTGGTGGTGGCCGTGGCAGGCAGAAAATCCTTGGCCGAAAGAATTCGGTTCACAAAGGATTTCTGCACCACAATGCCGCCGTCGGCCAGACTCTTGATGTCAAGAAATGCGGAAGAAGTCAGTTCTTCCAGTCGGCCAAGGCCGGGCAGTTCCATAATGCGCAGATTTTTTCGGGCCTTGAGCATTTCGACCACGCCCTCTTCAAAAGCCGGGGCGGCCACCACTTCAAAATAGTTGGCTGCCACAATTTCAGCGGCTTCACGGGTGAAGGGGCGGTTGACCACAACAGCCCCGCCAAAGGCGGCGATACGGTCGCACCAGAAGGCCTTGGTAAGGGCAGCGGCCACGCCGTCCTTGCTCCAGGCGGCACCGCAGGGATTGTTGTGCTTCAGAATGATGGCCGCCGGGCGGTCTGCAAGGTACTGCAGAATATTGGCCCCGTTGTCCACGTCGGTCAGATTGGTCTTGCCGGGGTGTTTGCCCGCCTGGATCATCTGCTCTTCGGTCATGGCAGAAACAATGCCGTTCCCGGGGCCGCGCCACTGGAGGCCGCCACAGGTGATGGAACCTTCCTTGAGGGCATAGAGGGCTGCGGGCTGATCGGGGTTTTCCCCGTAGCGCAGGCCTTTTTCTTCGCCGTCCAGCGCCCAGACGCGCTTTTGAAAGACGAGTTTTTCATCACCAAGAATAATGGTCATTGTTTCGGGGAAAGCGTCCTTGCGGACAGTGCTGTACATGGCCTTGAGATCCGACATGCGTGCCTCCAAAAGTTCGCTGGTCAGGTGAGGGCACTGCATAGCACAAAACGGCCCGCGCCACCAGACCCAAGGCGCACGCCCGGCGGCTCTTGCGCGCTCGTTGACGAAAGTTGAGCCAGGCCCTACATTGCCTTGTCGCCCACGGGGCACACAACGCGGGCCGCCACCTGCCGCCACAGGCCCGCATCAGCGGAGGATATATGGAAAAACTGCTCGCACGGCTGGCACAGCAACTGGATAGTATTGACGAAGCGTCGCTTATGTCGCTGTGGAGCAAGTACGCCACCACAACCAGCCGCTTTGAACCCACCAAACGATGGGAAGAGGCCGCCCTCATCTTTTCTCTCATCCAGGCCAAACGCTGGAAAAATCAGCTTTTCAACTTTCACTGGTCGCGTCAGAGCCAGGGACATGAAGGGCTTGACCCGCAGATGCCCAACCTGGCACCCGACTTTTCTCTTGAAACGCCGCAGGAACCCACAGCCCCACACCGCTGCCGGGTTCTGGATTTTCACCCCCTCAAACAGGACAGTGAAAAAGACGGCAAGGACGAAAAGGACGAAAGCTAGGCTTTTTTGCCTTGAAATATTTTGCGGGCAGGGACTCTTTTGCAAAAGGGTCCCTGCCGCACGCCCCACTGCCCCCCCCCAGACCATGCACACTCTCAACTGCAACATGCCAAAAGGCCGCGCGCACTGCATATCACGCTTAAAATATTAAATATTTCATGGCGGCACGCTGCCTTGCGCAAGCCACAGCCAAGCGCGGCCGCAAGCCTTTTCCGCCGCCAGCGCGGGTGCGCGCTCCAGCCCTGCGGCCACCGCCAGCCCGATTTTAACCCATTATGAACATTTGACTTGTATTTGCATCCAAGATAGGTACCATTAAAGGCTTTGCGTCCCGTTTTTGGCACGTTGACAAAGCGGTCATTTGTTGCGTCCGAAGGCGCACAACGCTTCCTTCATGACAGCACGCCGCCCCGGCCGCGGCGTTTCAGGCAGGTAATATCATGGCTAATACGGTCATCATCGGCGCACAGTGGGGCGACGAAGGCAAGGGCAAAATCGTTGACATGCTGAGCGCCCAGAGCCGGGCCATTGTCCGTTTTCAGGGCGGCAACAACGCCGGGCACACCATCAAGGTGCAGGGCGAAGAAACCATTCTGCACCTCATTCCCTCCGGCATTCTACACGAAGGCAAGGTATGCCTCATCGGCAATGGCGTGGTGATCGACCCCATTGTTTTTCTTGAAGAAGTGGACCATCTGGCCGCCAAGGGCGTTGACGTTTCTCCGGCAAGGCTTGGCATCAGCAAGAAGGCCCATCTTATCATGTCCTACCACAAGACCCTGGACAAAGCGCGCGAAGCCAAGCGCGCCTCCCACAAGATTGGCACCACCGGACGTGGCATCGGCCCCTGCTATGAAGACAAGGCCGCGCGTGTGGGCCTGCGGGCTGGCGATCTGGCCAATCCTGCCCTCTTGCGCGCCAAGGTGGCGCACGCCCTGCAGGAAAAAAACACCCTGCTGCGCGATTTGTACAAATTTGATCCCCTGGACGAAGCCACTGTATGCGAAGAGTTGCTGGCGCTGGCTCCGCGCCTTGTGCCCTATCTGACGGAAGTGGAAGACCGGCTTCAGGAAATTCAGGCCGATGGCGGCGATATCCTTTTTGAGGGCGCTCAGGGCATCCATCTGGATATCGACCACGGCACCTACCCCTTTGTGACTTCTTCCAACACCGTTGCGGGCAATGCCTCTGCGGGTTGTGGCGTTGGCCCCTCAAGCCTTGACCGCGTGGTGGGCATTGTCAAAGCCTACACCACCCGCGTGGGTTCCGGCCCCTTCCCCACCGAGCAGCTTGACGATACGGGCAGCTACCTGCGTTCCCAAGGGCACGAATTTGGCGCAACCACGGGCCGCCCCCGCCGCTGCGGCTGGCTGGACGCAGTGGTTCTGCGCGAAAGCGTGCGCCTGTGCGGCATGACAGACATTGCCCTGACCAAGCTCGACGTGCTGCAAAACCTGCCCGGCCTGCGCATCTGCGTGGCCTACGAGCATGAAGGGCGCAAGCTCGACTACATGCCGCAAGAAGAAGGCGCGCTGGAAAAAGTCACCCCGGTTTATGAAGACCTGCCCGGTTTTGAAGAAGACATCACCGAGTGCACCCGCTTTGATGACCTGCCCGAAACCGCGCGTTCCTATATCGCGCGCATCGAAGAGCTTGTGGGCGTGAAGGTGAGCCTGGTATCGGTGGGTGCCGAGCGCAAGCAAACCATCGTGCGCTGAAACGCTGTTGCCGTGCGCCTATGAACGCGCCACTGCTACAGGCCATTTCCTCCCCGGCCTTTGACCGCCTCAAGGAAGTGCTGAACCGCCTTGGGGCGGCTCCGCCTCAGGTCTTGCTGTTTGAAGGCGGCAGCGAGCTTCAACGGCGAGACCTGGCCCACTACTGGGCTGCGCGCATCAATTGCCCGCAGGCCTTGGGCACGAGCGGCCCCTGCCTTGTCTGCCCCGCCTGCCTGCAAACGGCAGCGGGCGAACACCTGGACCTTGCGGCCTACGACGGACGCATCAGCAACCGTGAAGACGAAGAAAACCCCGGTCTTGTGCGTGCCTTCAATATGGAGCGCGTGCGGGAACTAAAGAGCCGACTGCGCGATGCGCCGCACGGTTCCGGCCGCCGGGTGGTCGTGCTTGCAGGCCTGAGCCTTACCCGCGACGAAGCCGCCAATGCCTTGCTCAAGGCGCTTGAAGAACCCTCCGCAACCACTGTTTTTGTTCTACTTGCTCCACAACGCGAGCAGCTTTTGCCAACCCTGGTTTCACGTTCTTTTTGCCTCACCCTGCCCTGGCCCGACAGCCGCGGTGTAGACGAAGACATGCAGCCTTGGGAAGAAAAACTGGCGCATTTTCTGCTCAGCGGTCAGGGGCTTCTTGATGCGCTTGCCGCCAAAGGCGCTCTGGACGCCATCGGGGCCGGGCGGCTCATGCTCTGTTGCCAGAAATCTATAAACCGGATAATATCCAAATCGATACCTGATAACGTATTTTCACCACTCGACGCAGCGCTGGCCAGCCTTGGATCACAAGACCTGGCTCTGGTATGTCAGTGGCTCGCCGAAGCACAGGACTCCCTGCAATACGGGTTGACCCCTGCGCGTGTGGTTGAGGCGCTGGCCGCGCGCATTTATGCACTACGGCTGAGAAATTGCGATTAAGAGGGTAACGTTCAGAAGCCGAAACAGACACTGTAACGCGCGCGCCCGGCATTTTCGGCTGGCGTGCGGCAACAGTATTTTTCTGGGTAGCGGGCACAGCGCAGGCGCGTCAGCGACCGGTCAATAATACCGGCCCCGGCGTACTGGCGCAGGCTTCAATGGGGGACAAGGGCACATGCACAGAAACATTCGCGCCCTGGCGCTTCTTGCCTGGGCGGTTCTTTGTCTGGTGCAGGCGACGTCGCCTTTGCTGTCCCATGCCGCCTCCCGAACCGTATGGGTGGGCATTTTTCCCCTTGCCGGTTTTCACCGCTTTGAAAACGACCAGGCAGTCGGCTACAATGTGGACTATCTGGAGCAGGTGGGCAGGTACGCCAACTGGCGGGTGGAATACATCCACTTTGACAACTGGGATGCCGCACTTGATGCTCTGGGCAAAGAGCATGTGGATCTTCTGGGTGGAGCCCTTTTTTTGCCTGAACGCGCCAAGCGTTTTCTCTACAGCCCTTACGCTAACGGCACCACCTACACTGCTCTTATCGCCCCCAAGGGCACGCCCTTTATCTACGAAGATTTCAAAAATTTTGAAAACCTGCGCATAGGCATCACGGTCGAAAGCCCCTGGCAAAAGGGCTTTGCCAACTATGCAAGCCACAATGGCTTCACACCGCCGCCGCTTCTGCCTTACAAAGACCTCGGCGCCCTGCGGCAAGCCCTGGCTGAAGGCAGCCTGGATGCCATGCTGACCTCGGTGATCGCCCTTGGTGACGATGAAATTATTCTTGCCAAGTACGACCCTCTGCCTTTTTTCTTTATAACCAGCAATTCCAATCCGGCCCTGATGAAAGAGCTGGAACAGGCCATGGCCCAACTGAAACTCGAACAGCCTGATCTTGAAAACAGGCTGGCCCGCAATCATCTGTGGCGCAGTTATCAGCCCCCCCTGACCAAGGCAGAGCGTGATTTTGTCGCTGAAAGTCCCGCCTTGCGCGTAGGCTACAATCCTGACCGCAAACCCATGTCATGGCTTGAACCGGGCACAGGTGAGGCCAGGGGCGTTTTGCCCGACATTCTGCGTTTTTTGGGCAGAAACTGCGGGCTGCGCTTTACCTTTGTACCGATGAATGAGCCGGGCACAAGCCTCAACGAATATTTTGTGCGCGACAAGATAGATATGTGTGTTGGGGTCATGTTCTCGGCGAACAACAAGACCAACCCTGTCTACAGGCTCACTTCTCCCCTGTTGCGAAGCGCGCTCGGCCTGTACGGCAAAAATTTTTACGAAGTCCCCCCCAAGGCTGCCCTGTCGGTTGCCATGCCGAAAAACTGGAATGATGGGCACAACTACGTAAAGACGAACTATCCAGACATGCGGCTGCGCCTGTTTAAAAATACTGAAGACTGCCTGACTGCGGTTGCCGAAAACCGCGCGGATCTGCTGCTGCAAAACATGCTTGAGGTGGACTATCTTCTGACCAAGCCACGGTTCAGGGATATACTTTCCCTGCAGGGGTACAATGACTACGAAGATGCCCGCCTGGCCGTCAACGCGACCATGCCGCCCATACTGCTTACCCTGCTCAACAAGCAACTTATGGATCTGGACGAAAAAACCAAAAGCCAGATCATCTCTGAAAACGTTTCTGCCGTAGCCATACCTCTGAGCCTCAGTGACATGGTTTACGAACACCAAACCCTGCTTCTGGCCCTTGGCGAAATGCTATTTTTTGCCCTGGCCCTTCCTGGCTTTGTTCTCTATCTGCGAAAGAAGAGCAAAAAATCTGCCTCAAAAAGTGAACGACGCCTGACCAATATGGCCAACAATATCAATGGCGGCGTTATCAGCCTCAAACCCAACGAGCGGCTGGATATCCGCAATGCCAACAGTGGGTTCTGGCATCTGTTGGACTACGGCGACCACCCCCCGCAAGCACCAAGCCTTGCTGATTTTCTGCAGCCCTCAGAAGCCAAGTATCTGTTTCAACGTCTGGAAAACCAGCGGCAGGAGGGTTCGGCGGTCAATATGGAGCTGAGCCTGCGCCGGAAGGGTGGCCTGTGGATCCCCGCACTTTTGCGCTGCACCTGGTCAAGCAACGAACATGATATTTCCGAACCCTACCTGGACTGTGTGGTTGTGGACATTACTGACCAGAAACAGATGCAGGAGGAGCTGGAACAGGAAAAAGAGCGGTACCGCATTATTCTTGAACAGTCGCAGGATATAATCTTTGATGTGGACACAGAAAAAGGACAGTACACCTGTTCGCCCAATTTTTACACCAAGTTTGGCCGCGAAAGCATGTCGCTGCTGACCCTTAACGGCCCGTCGCAAAGCAAACAGATCGTACATCCCGACGATATTCCCGCCCTTGCGGAAATGCGGCGGCGCGTGCGTGCGGGAGAACGCACAGTCTTTGCCGTTATGCGCATGCCAACGTCTATGGGGCGCTTTATCTGGTGCCGGGTGCAGACCACACGCATTAGCAAGAAAGACGCCCCACTGCGCATCGTTGGCAAAATTGTGGACATTGACGAAGAGGTGCGCCGCAGAGCCGAGCTGGAGCGCCTTTCGCAACGCGACAGCCTCACAGACCTCTACAACAAGGTGGCCTTTCGAGAAAGAGTTGCACAAAATCTGCCCTGCAAGCCAGACGATGAGAACACCCATGCCCTGCTTTTTCTGGATCTGGACAACTTCAAGGCCCTCAATGACAGCCTGGGGCACATAGTGGGCGATGCCGCCCTGGTCGATACAGCAGAAGCCCTGAAGCGCATCTTCCGCAACGACGATGCGGTGGGGCGGTTCGGCGGCGACGAGTTTTGCGTTCTGGCTGTGGGCATTACCCGCCCCGCTATGACAGCCCGGGCAGAATCGGTACTGAGTGCGCTTTCAATGCGTTTTGAAAGAGACGGCAAGTCGGTGCATATCACTGCCAGCATAGGTATCTATATGTTTGATGGCAGCGAAACTTCTTACGAAGAAGCGTTGCAGAGGGCCGATAACGCCCAGTACCGCGCCAAGCTGCTCGGCAAGAACCGTTATGTTTTCCACGACGACCCGCTGACGGAAGAAGAGCTGGCTGAACAGCAACGAAGAGACGCGGAAAATGGCTTTGACTATTAGATAAATGTTGTGCCCTGCGGGCACAACAGCCCCCGCAAAAGCGACGGCTCTCTTGCCTTTCACGCGCAGCGCCCCCTCACTTCAAAGACAAACAAAACAAAAAAAGGCTTCCCACCACGAGGGAAGCCTTTTTGCCCGTATGGGCGGGAGTGTCATGCTGAAAGAAAAACTATTTACTGGCTGTGCGCCGCAAGCCCCTTACTTCCACAGGCTGCTGTACTTGGCGGCGATGCCGTCAGTACGCTCAACGAGCTTGTCCACCAAACCGTCCACTTCTTCGTAGTTGATGGTGCCAAGGTCCCGAGCCAAAAGATAGCCAAGATACCCCTTGCCCTGCTTAAAGACCCAGCACACAGAATATACTGACCCCACGCCGGGACGATTGGGAAATTCCGGCTTGGTTTCCACCATGACGTAGAGTTTGGCCACGTCTTTTTCTTCATCGTCGTTCAGTGTGAACAGGCTGCTTTTGTTGAAGCGCTCTTTCAGCGTGGTGCCCAACCGCGCGCCAATGCTGTCTGTGCCTTCAAGCGTCACGCTTACAACGGTCACACGATCAACGCCTTTCTCGGGTTTGTCCTGCACGGGTTTGCCCGCCTGCGGCGTGGCGGCCACGGCTGTTCCTGCCATCAACAACGCGCAGAACAGAGCCAGAATGCCAAAAAATTTATTCATGCCTTCTCACCTCAAAGTACAGAGTGTGCGTCAGATCCGGCAATGCTGCCAATCCGCGCCGGGCACGGCTTCAAGACCTGTCGATCCACTCTATATAAAGTTTAGAAAAAAGGAAAGTGCTCCCAGTCTGCCGGTTGCCTACGATTTCTTTTTCTTTCAACAAAATCGTGGCAGAGCCTCTGCCTACAGGTGTCCACCGCCCTTGCAACATTTTGTTACAATTTGACATGATGGGCACACAGTCCGGCCTTCAGATTTTGCTATATATAAAAGTATGCATAATGAAACAGCTTTCTCTCAGGTTCAGCCCCATACGCCTGCTCCGTTGCCTTTGGATTTATTTCGCAGAGGTTTTGAGTATCTGCGGGACAGGTGGCCTCTTGGGCACACCCTTCCTGTACAGGACAATTTTTTACAGACCGCTGCCGGCCAGAGCAAGGCCCCCCCGTGGCATATAGAAGCCATTGTTCGCAGAAACTGGCGACGGCATGTAAGTATCCCCTGTGGCTGGATTGCCCGGCACCTGCCGCGCCAAGCTGCGATTTTTGAACCTGGTTGCGGCAGTGGCGCCAATTTGCTTTGGCTGGCTTCTCGGGGGTTCACCCACCTGAACGGCAGCGATATTGACGAAACAGTGCTCGAATTTAGTGACCGCCTGCAGACACATCTTGGCCACAGCCTGAACATTTGGCAGGACAACGCCCTTGCGCCTTCACGCCTGCCGAAGAACCAGGGGGCCATACTGTCGGTCAACTGGCTGTACCATTTGCCCGGCGCTTCGCAGGACAGTTTTTTTGATATTTATAAAGGATGCCTGAGCCCGGAGGGTGTCTTTGTTTTTGATGCCGTCAGCCATAAATACAACACCGTTGCCAACAACCAGTATCATACTGATGACTGGGGCATGCCTGAAGATCAGCGGCGTCCTTCAGAGTATACCTTTCGCCTGTCCCATCAGGATGTGGCGGACCTGGCCCGCAGGCACGGCTTCAGTGTACTGCGCCAGACTATGACTCACAGCCGCCCGCAACGCTGCGTCTACATGCTTGGCAGAGCAAGGCAGAACTGAGCCGAGGCAGCGGCCTCACTGCCTGTGTAAGACGGTATCAGCTTCAGACGGCTGTGAATTCTGGCGGTCTGCCTGTGCAGTTGGCGCGCAAAGCGTCTGCATCAGGCAGGCCGCCCTTCAATCAGCGGCAGTTCCAGCCGCGCCCTGAGCCCACCCTGTGGCAAATTGCTCAGGTTTAGCGTGGCCTTGTGCATGCCAGCCATGCTTCGGGCAATGGACAGGCCAAGGCCGTGGCCGCCGGTATGCCGGTTGCGCGACCCTTCTACACGAAAAAACGGCTCAAAAACTTTCTCAAGCAGGGCGGGGTCCATACCCGGCCCCTTGTCGTCAATATCTACTCGGAGCGTCAGCCTATCGCCCGGCCCGCGCAACACCGCGGCGGCAAGTACGGCCTCCTGCCCATACCGCAGGGCATTATCCAGCAGATTATCAAGGCAGCGCCGCAGGGCCACGGGAAAAATCAGGGCAGACAGCTTCAGGTTCGCCCCAAGCATCGTCACATTCTGGCCCATCTCGCGCCTGTCCTCCACAATGGCCTCCAAAAAGGCCTGCATGTCTGTGCGGGTGGGGGGTTCCGCATGTTTTTCACATTGGGTCATGGCTGTGCCCATCTCCACAATGGCGTGCAGGCTGTGCACGTCTTCCAGCATTTTTTGCCGAAACTCTCCACCGGGCGCGCTTTCAAGGCGCAGACGCATTCGGGTGAGCGGCGTGCGCAGGTCATGCGACAGGGCCGCAAAGATGCGCTCCCGCTCCTCCATAATCCCGCGAATGCGCTTCTGCATGGCGTTGAAGGCCTGGGCCGCATGGCGCACCTCACTGGGTCCCTCATCAGGCACGGTATGGGGCAGATCCTGGTTCAGCCCAAAACTTTCGGCTGCTCTGGCCAGACTGCGCAAAGGCCGCACCAGCCGGTGCACAATAAGTACCAGCAGCGCCGCAAATATAAAGAACTCCAGGGCCAGCACAAGGTAGGGCATGTCTTCAAGGTGCACCCGATGCCCCGGACCACCATAGGTAATGTTCAGCCATGTGCCGTTGGCAAGCTGTATGGTCAGATGGGCCACAAACGAACCGGAAACATCCCAGAGAGAAAAGAACTTATCAAAAAAAGAGGGGTTTTCTCCCGATTCTTTGCCGAGCACAATGACCTGCACCTGCGCCTGCAGGGCCCGCTGCTCCTGCCCCGGCACAGACATGTCATCCAGCGCCTCTTTGATGTGGTCAAGAAAGAAGCGCGAGAGTTTGTCCTGCCCCTGGGGCATGTCTGGTTTTTTGTCCTGAACAGAAATGGTCACTTCAGAGATTTTTGCCAGACTGGCCACAAGCGCGGGCCGCCCCGGTGCTGGCTCTGCTTCAAGCATACGCACACACAAGGCAATGGTGGCGCTGTGGTTGGCCAGCATGTTCTGCACCAGATGCCGTTCAAAAAAATCGGCCAGGGTCAGAATGGCCAGGGTATGGAGCACAAAAAAGGCGCTGAGCAAAAACAGGATCAGGCGGAAAAAGAGACTCTTGGGCAGGTGACGTGCCGTATTCATGCGTCATCCTGCCGCACATCGGCTGTCCATATGTAGCCGTCGCCGCGCACGGTCTTGATGAGCCCGGTTTCCTCCCCATTGCTGTCGCGCAGGCGCAGGCGCAAACGGCTCACCTGCACGTCAATGCTTCTGTCAAAGGCGTCCATGCTGCGGCCCTGGGTGAACTCCATAAGTGCGTCGCGGCTGAGCACGGTTTGCGGATTGCGCAAAAAAGCCATGAGCAGGCGGTATTCGGCCCCACTCAGATTGACCATAACCCCACAAGGGGAGTGCAGACAACGCACAGCCCTGTCCAGACGCCAGCCCGAAAAATAGAGGCAGCCCTTTTCACGAAAGCGCCCCGGCGCAGGAGCGCCGCCCTTGCGCCGCAGCACACTGCGAATGCGGGCCAGAAGCTCGCGTGGCTCAAAGGGTTTGACCATATAGTCGTCAGCCCCAAGCTCAAGCCCCACAACGCGGTCCATGCTTTCGCCCAAAGCGCTCAGGAATATGATGGGGATCTGCCACTGCTTGCGCACCTCACGGCAGACCACAAACCCGTCCTGACCGGGCATCATGACGTCAAGCACAATGAGGTCGGGCTGGCTATGGCGCAACATGTCCATCAGGGCCGCCCCGCTTTCGGCGCAACTGACCACAAACTCGTGCTGTTTCAGATAATCCGATAAAAGGCCAAGAATTTCCTGATCGTCGTCCACAAGACATATGGTCTGTCGGCGCTCCATACCCACCTGCCTGTATAAGTCCTGCCTCCGCAAAGGCATTTTTTGATGTTGTTATTTTTCACCCTATGCCGCCGCACAGGAACTTTCAATGCACGCGGCACGGCGGCCCTTTGCCGCGGTGCATTCATGCAGGCAGGGGCAGCCGTCCTGGCGCCTGTCTCAGATTCTGCACATTCTCTTCAAATGCTGTACGGCAAAGCCCAAAAATGAGGACTTACGCGCATACGCTCTTGAGCCTGCCCCCCGGAAGCGCTACTATCTCTTAAACTATTTTGCACAGAGGAGCCTCCGCCATGCAGCGAACCCTGATTATTGACGCTCTCAATGCCGAAGCGGCACAGCCCGCCATAATCCTGTGCGGCTGGATTCGCACACGCCGTGACGCCAAGGATTTCAGCTTTATCGAAATCAACGACGGTTCCTGCATTGCCAATATGCAGTGCATTGTGGACACGGATACGGCAGCCCACCTGGGCCTTGGCGAGGCAACCACGGGCGCTGCGGTGCGCATCGCCGGCGAGCTTGTGGCTTCGCCCGGCAAAGGGCAAAAGTGGGAAGTGCGCGCCCAGAAGGTTATGGTATACGGCCTGGCCGACCCTGAAACCTTTCCTCTGCAAAAAAAACGGCATTCTGACGAATTTTTGCGCACCATTGCCCACCTGCGCCCGCGCACCAACAAGTACGGGGCCATGTTTCGCATCCGTTCTGAAGCTGCGCTTGCCGTGCACGACTATTTTCGCAGCCATCATTTTTCGCTGGTGCACACCCCTGTGCTCACCGGGGCGGATTGTGAAGGCGCTGGCGAAATGTTTCGTGTTACCAGCCTTGCGCCCGGCGTGAAGGATATGGGCGAAGACTTTTTCAGCCGTCAGTGCAACCTCACGGTTTCTGGTCAGCTTGAGGCCGAAGCTCTGGCCACGGGGCTTGGGCGTGTCTACAGTTTTGGCCCCACCTTTCGGGCCGAAAATTCAAATACCCCCCGCCACGCTGCGGAATTCTGGATGATCGAACCAGAGATGGCCTTTGCCGATCTGGAAGACCTTATGGAACTGGGCGAGGGCCTGACCCGCCATGTGGTGAACCATGTGCTCACTCGTTGTGAAGGCGACGTGAATCTTTTTGACAATTTTGTGGACAAGGGGCTGCGCGAGCGCCTGCAACACATGCTTGCTGCTCCCTTTGCCCGGGTTTCTTATACCGAAGCCGTAGAAATTCTGCAAAAAAGCCGCAAAGACTTCGCCTACCCTGTGTCCTTTGGCACGGACCTGCAAACAGAGCACGAGCGCTATCTCGCTGAGGAGCATTTTAAAAAGCCTGTGATCGTTTATGATTACCCCAAGGATATCAAGGCCTTTTATATGCGGCAGAATGAAGACAACAAAACCGTGGCCGCTATGGACATGCTGGTGCCCCGTATTGGCGAGCTCATTGGCGGCTCCCAGCGCGAAGAACGCCTCGGCAGGCTTGAGGCGCGCATTCGTGAAATGGGCCAGAACCCCGAGGACTACTGGTGGTATCTGGATTTGCGCCGCTTTGGCACGGTGCCGCATGCGGGTTTTGGTCTTGGCTTTGAGCGCCTACTCATGTTGCTTACGGGCATTACCAATATTCGCGACGTTATCCCCTTCCCTCGGACACCGGGCAATCTAGAGTTTTAGACGATTTTGACCTGAACCATCTCGGCGCGGCTTCGCAAGGGCCAGCCAGGTTCAGCGACTCCCCGTAACATACCGGATAATAATAAAGGTTTTAGGGGGAGGGGGTGTGGGGGAGGAGACCCTTTTGCAAAAGGGTCCCTCCCTCACAAAGCTTTTCCAAGCGCAAAAGTATCCCTCCCCCACAAAGCTTTTCCAAGTGCAAAAGGGCCCTCCCCCACAAAAGGCTTTATCCGGATTCCCTCCCCCACAAAACATTCCAGGCACACGTCGTTTTTGCGTCCCGCGCGCCCTTCACTTTTGCCAGGATGGAGGCTATACTGCCGCCTCACCGCGCGCATATGCCGCGCCCTTTTTATCGGCGGCCCCGTAAGGCCGTCGGGCATCGCCCCAAGGAGAGCTAAAGACCATGAGCGAGAAGCTGACTGTTGCCGTTGTGGGCGCCACTGGCGCCGTAGGCCGTGAAATGCTCAAGACCCTTCACGAGCGTGACTTTCCCGCCACTGAAATCCGCGCCTTTGCTTCTGCCCGCTCGGCAGGCATCAAGGTGCCCTTTGGCGAGCGCGAGCTTACCGTTGAAGAGCTGAAAGAAGACGTCTTTGAAGGCATTGATCTGGCCATTTTCTCTGCTGGCGGCGCGGCTTCGCAAAAATTTGCCCCTCATGCTGCCCACGCGGGCTGTGTGGTGGTGGACAATTCCGCCGCATGGCGCATGGACGAGCGCTGCCCCCTGGTGGTGCCCGAAGTGAATGCCGACGCGCTGAACGCGCACAATGGCGTTATCGCCAACCCCAACTGCTCCACCATCCAGATGGTCGTAGCTCTGAAGCCCCTGCACGATGCCGCAAAAATCAAGCGCATTGTGGTTTCCACCTATCAGGCGGTTTCTGGCACGGGGCAGAAAGGCATTGAAGAACTCGAACGCCAGGTGCGCGACCTTTTCAACGGCCGTGACCCCGAAAACAATACCTACCCCTACCGCATCGCATTCAACTGCCTGCCGCACATCGACGTCTTCCTTGAAAACGACTACACCAAGGAAGAAATGAAGATGGTTCATGAGACCGTTAAAATCTTCAACGATCCGTCGGTCAAGGTGACGGCCACCTGTGTGCGCGTGCCCATTTTTTACTGCCATGCAGAATCCGTCAATATTGAGACGGAAAAGAAGGTATCGGCCCGTGACGCCCGCGTCATGCTGTCACAGGCACCTGGCGTGCGTGTGTTCGACAATCCCCGCGAGCTGATGTACCCCATGCCCGGCTACTGCGTGGGCGACGATTTCACCTATGTGGGCCGCATCCGCGAGGATGAAACCATTGAAAATGGCCTGAACTTGTGGATTGTGGCCGACAACATCCGCAAGGGCGCGGCCCTCAACGCCGTGCAGATTGCCGAAGAACTCGTGCAGCGCGACCTTGTGCGCGTGACAAACAAAGACGTTTTCGAGGCATAGAGCATGCCGACGTTGGCGATGCGCGCTTGCAACGCCGGAGCCACGTTCGTTCACAAACCTTGAGCGCTAAAACGCGCTTACGCCTGCAAAACAAGCGTTGGCACACAGCCGCCAGAGCGGTCAGCATGAATGCTCTGGAACTTGCGCCTGCAGGACACGCGGGGCGGCTTTACGCCCCGCGTGCCATTGAGGAGACCCCCCTTGAAAACAGTGGATGCCCAGACCTACCTCGCGGCCCTTTTGGCCGCCCCCCGGCCCGGATCAGAAAACGTGCTGGCTTTTTATGATCACAGGGTGGGCCATATCTGCACTGACGCAAGCCTCTTGCTCCTGCCGCTTGACGACCATATCTGTCACCGGGGCGACGGCCTTTTTGAGAGCATCAGCTACCGCCAGGGCAGATTGTTCAGCTTTGACCAGCACCTGGCCCGCCTCAAAAGCGGCGCTGCCGCGCTAAAAATCACGCCCCCCTGCACGTGGGACAGTTTGCGTGACATCATTCTTGATGTCGCCCGCGCAGCGGGCAGCGACCACGGCGACATGCGCGTTTTTCTGAGCCGTGGGCCCGGCGGCTTTGGCATCAGCCCCGAAGAATGCCCAAAGGCGGGCCTGTACGTTGTGGCCCTGCGCAAGAATTTTGCGGGCGATGCCTTTTATGAAAAGGGCCTTACGGCCTTTACGAGCGGCATTCCGCCCAAGCAGGAATATCTGGCCCGCATAAAAAACACCAATTACCTGCCCAATGTTTTCATGGCGATGGAAGCGGCCCCAAAAGGCATGGACGTTGCCGTGACCTTTGACGAACTGGGCTTTCTGGGCGAGGCCGCCACCGCCAACGTGGGCCTTGTGGACGACAGCGGCCGCCTGCTCTGCCCGGAACTCAAGCGCATCCTGCCCGGCACCACCATGCTGGCGGGCCTTGAACTGGCGGCCCGGCGCACCCCCAATCCCCTGGCTGTGCAAGAAAGGCCCATCCACAGGGACGAAATCGCCACTGCCCGTGAAATGCTGCTTTTCACCAGTTCCACGCTCTGTGTGGGCGTTACACATTTTGACGGCATGCCCGTTGGCCAAGGCGAGCAACGTGGCAGACCGGGCCCGGTAGCCCGCTGGCTCAAAACAGCCCTGCTCAACCATCTGCTGGAACAAGGCACCCCCTTCTGATGCGTGTACTGCTCATTGCCCTGCAAAACACCTCTCCTGGTCCCGCCACGCTGGACGAACAACGCCGTTGGGCCGAGCTTGGCTCGGCCATGCGCACTGCCCGTATGGAAGAGGAGCATGTGCTTGCCCTGGCCCGCAGCATGCGCGACGGCGGCCGCCTGGCCCCCATGCTGGCCTGCCTTGAAAACTCCGCCCTGTACGCCCGGGCGGTGCAGCTCAACCTGCCCGTCATACCCGTCAGCAGCGCCAGCGCCCACAATCCTTTCAACCACTGGCGGTTGTGGCGCTGGCAGCGCAGACATCCACGCCTTCTGGTGCAGACCGTAGGTCAGGACGCCATGCCCCTTGGCCGCAGCGTAGTACGCATGCGCCAGCCGGGCGGAACTCTTTTGGCGCACGCCTTTCTCTTGCGCGCTCCCAGCCCCCAGAGCCTGACGGGCAAACCTTGCTTTGCTGCCCACAAAATCCTCTGCGGTTCCCGCCATGTTCAGGAACGTCTGAGCGCAACTGAAGCGCCAAAACCGCGCGCTACGGCGGCGGGCAAAGGTGGCCAGACTGGCGAAAACACAAAAGCGGTGTTTCCTGAACACGGTGAAAAGGGCCGTACCCTGCGTCTGGACGGAGACTTTCTCACCCTGGTTGCGCCGGGCATGAACCTTGACGACTTTGCCCCGTCTTCCCCCTGGGCACAGGCTGATCCCCAGACCGCAGCCCATGCCGCAGAGGCATCGCAGCCCTGCCGCCTGCGCTTTATCTTTGGTCTGGCCGATGCGCTGACGCCGCGCTCCGGCGCGCAGCTTGTCACCCGGGCTATGGCTGCCATCTGGCAGCTCGACGACCTGCCCCCGTGGGAAGTACGCGCCCTTGGCGGCGGCCCCCGCTATGCAGAACTGCTTGAAGAAGCTGAAAACCTTGGTGTCAGTTCGCGCCTGTGCCTGCTCAATGAGCAAGCCCTGCCGGATGTTCTGCAGCATTGCCACGCCTGGATATCGCCGGGGTCTTCCCCCGAAGAGCTGCCCGAAAGCCTCTGGGCAGGCATGGCGGCCAACCTGCCTACAGTGTGCAGCAAAAGTCCCCTGCACAGTGAACGCCTGAAGCTGGGCGGGCGCCCGCCCGCCAACGCCGCCCTGCTGGTGGAAGAAAACGATCCCCAGGCTCTCGCCAAGGCCATGATTGATATCATGCAGGATGCCCCCTTACGCCTTCGACTCACCGAAGGCGGCCAGGCACTGCGTCCCCACATCGGACTTGAATCCTTTGCTGCCCGCACATGCGACCTCTACCAGCAATGGTGCCGTAAGCTCGGCTGGCTCGACCCCCCGCAGCCCACCGAGGACAGCCAGCAGGCTTGAACAGTTCTCCATACTGAAATACTATGTCGGCCTATTCATACATACAGCCCAGGAACAATGATGAAGTGCAAGATTTGCAAAGCTGAAGCCGTGGTGGCCCTGCGCAGCCACAATGCCGCCTTCTGCCCCACGTGCTACAAGGATTTTTTTTCCCGTCAGGTGGCCAGGGGCATCGAAGGCCAAAAACTTTTCACCCGCGATGAACGGGTACTTGTGGCGCTCTCTGGCGGCAAGGACTCTCTGGCGCTCATGCTTGAACTTTCGCAGCAGGGGTACAATGTCACGGGCCTGCACATCGACCTTGCCATCCCCGTGTCTTCCCCCGCCGCGCGCGGCGTGGTGGAGCGCTTTTGCGCCAAGCACGGCCTCAAGCTTATGGTAAAGGAAATGGCCGCCGAAGGTCTGCCCATTCCCGATGTCAAAAACCGCCTGAACCGGCCTGTCTGCTCCGCCTGCGGCAAAATCAAACGGCATTTCTTCAACAAGGTAGCCCTGGACGAAGGCTTTGACGCTCTGGCTACAGGCCATAACCTTGACGACGAGGTGGCCCGCCTCTTCAGCAATACCCTGCGCTGGGACACGGCCTACCTGTCCGACCAGGGGCCGGGCCTCGACAGCGAGCACGGCTTTTCACGCAAAGTCAAACCCCTCTGGCGGCTCACAGAATTTGAAACCGCCAACTATGCCTTCCTTATGGGCATCGAAAACCACTACGCGCCCTGCCCCTACAGCCCCGGTGCCAGCTTCACCGTTCTCAAAGGGCTCATGCAAAACCTCGAAGCCGCCATGCCCGGCCGTAAGCTCGATTTTTATCAGGGCTTTCTTGCCCGTGGGCGGCCTGTCTTTGCCCGGCGCGAAGCAGAGGAGGGCGTGCAACTGGCACCCTGCACCCTGTGCGGCTACCCCACCTCGTCAGGCGATACCTGCGGCGTGTGCCGCATACGCGCCGCCCTCAAAGACGAAGGGTAGAATATTGGGGGAAGTGTTTTGTGGGGAGCGTTTTTTGGGACGGTAAGATGCTTTGTGGGGGAGGGGCCCTTTTATAAAAGGGTCTCCTCCCCCACACCCCCACACCCCCACACCCTAAAACTTTTATTTTATTTCAGTATACTACAGGGAGCCGCCTGCCCTCAAATGCCCAAAGTTCAAACCTGTTGTCTTTCCACATAAAAAGCGCAGCCAGACGGCTGCGCTTTTTATGTGGAACTGTGGCGTAACTACCTTATTGAAAACAGCTCTTACGCCTCGTACTTTCTGAATACCAGCGAGGCGTTGTGCCCGCCAAAGCCAAAAGCGTTGGAAAGCGCAAGCGTCGTGTCCGTCGGCACGGCAACATTGCAAACATGGTTCAGGCCGCATTCCTCATCCGGGTTATCCAGATTGATGGTGGGCGGCAGCAGCCCATGCTGCAGCGCCTGCAAGGTAATGATGCTTTCAATGCCGCCAGCCGCGCCAAAAAGATGCCCTGTCATGGATTTTGTGGCACTGACCCGCACACTGTCCAGGCAGTCGCTGAAAACGTCCCTGATGGCCTTGGCCTCGGATTTATCGCCTTCCCTCGTTCCTGTGGCGTGGGCGTTGACGTAGCCTATCTCGCGCGGGGCCACCCCGGCCTGCTTGATGGCAATGCTCATGGCCCGGGCTCCGCCCTGAAAGTCCGGCGATGTAATATGACCAGCGTCGCAGGTGGCGCCGTAGCCCGCCACTTCGCCCAGAATCGTCGCACCACGCCGCTTGGCGTGTTCAAGATCCTCAAGCAAAAGAACCGCCGCCCCTTCGGACATGACAAAGCCGTCGCGGTCACGGTCAAAGGGCCGGCTGGCCTGGGTGGGATGCTCGTTATTGGTGGACAAAGCCTTCATGCTGGAAAATCCCGCAAACAAAAAGGGATGAATGCCCGCGTCAGACCCACCAGCCAGCATCACGTCGGCATAGCCGTGCCGTATGCTCAAAAAGGCTTCGCCAATAGCGGTATTGGCCGTGGCGCACGCCGAAACAGGAGCATAGTTTGCGCCCTTGAAGCCCGTTTTGATGGCAATGACCCCCGAGGCCATGTTGCTGATCATCATCGGCACCATAAAGGGCGAAACGCGGCGGGCACCCCTGGTAAGAAAGGCCTCGTGGTTGCGCATGATGGTTTCAATGCCACCAACGCCAGAGCCCACATAAACGCCCGCCATTTCAGCATCCCAGCCTTCACTACCGAGATTCGCCATATCCAGAGCCTGCTTTGCCGCAGCATAGGCATACTGGATATAATGGTCGTACTTCTTGGTTTCCTTGGCATCCAGATAGGCTTCTGGGCAAAAGTCATCTATCTTGCCCCCAATCCGCGCCAGACTTTCGGCAAAGGCGGGGCCATCAAGTTTTTTTATGCCCGATGTGCCGGTTGAAATATTTTTCCAAAGTGTATCGCTGTCATTGCCAGAGGGCGAGACGATGCCGTGCCCAGTTACAACCACCTTACGCATATGCGCTCCTGAACGTTAATTTTCGTATCAAAATTATAATCAAACGCGCGCGGCATGTATATGGCGTATTACAGCCTGCGGAAAAATTCCGGCTCTGGCCGCGCACCGGGCAGTAAGCCCTGCAACAGATTTTATGCCCGGCCCAAGAAAATGCGGCGGCGTAACCACTGTTACTCCACCGCATTGTATTGAATAAATATTGCTTGTTTTACTTTTTTTGCAGATTAAGCCTGCGCACCACGGCATCAGCCCCCATGCTGGCAAACTCCGCCACTTCGCGGCCATCACGGGCACTCTGGGGCAAAAGAAGTTCCGGCAGATTGGCAAGGCTCTTGTCCGGTGTGACGCCGTATTCCGTCGGGAAGGCGTCACTGAAGTACATATCCTGAAATCCCGCAAACTTGAGGGCATGGGCCGTGGCGTCCAGCACCGCATGCTCGTTGTCGCCCACAAGACCGAGGGCGCGGGCATTGCGCAGACCAGCCAGGCATTCGCCACCCTGAGTGCAGGCGATATGGCCGTGGCGGTTGCCAACGATCATCGCGTCCATAATCTGCTGTTCGGTCACGCGCACCACCTGAAAGGCACGTTCGCCGCCCGCTTCAATAAAGCGTTCGGCCAGCATGCGCACTCGGGGGAAGGACACGGGGTTACCTATCATGGCCGCCTGGGCCACGCTGGCCTGCACGGTCACAGGCTGCCAGTGGCGTGAATCCTTGGGGGTGTCATAGTAGCGCCACACAGGGTCCGCATGCTCGGACTGCACGCCAAAGATGCGCGGCAGGCTGGTGATCATGCCCAGATCAAGCATTTTCAGCAGGCCGCACATG
>JAQVZK010000002.1 GCA_028708195.1 Desulfovibrio sp. | reverse complement strand
AACACGTGGTTGATCACATGCAGCATGCCGCCCGCGTAACCCAGCGCGCCGCCAGCGGCAACCGCCAGCACCATGTAGCCAAGCTGGCTCACCGTAGAATAGATGAACACAAGCTTGATGACGTTGGTGCGCAGGGCCTGCACGGCAGCCATGATGATGGTGATGCCGCCGATCCACATGGCAACGGTGCTGATGATGTTCTGCTCCATGCCGCCCAGCACGCCGGCCAGCATAAAGCCGCCGCCCATGAGCATGAACAGCTTGATGAGGCCGAGGATGGCGCTTTTAAGCAGCACGGATGAGATGTAGCCGGAAACAGGCGTGGGCGCCAGGGCCGGGTGCATCTGCCAGTCAATGCGGAAGGGCAGTTGCGCGGCTTTCATTACAAAGCCTGCCGCCAGAAGCGCCATGCCAAACCATGCAGCCCCTGCGGGCAGGTTGGGCACCATGCCGGTCAGCAGCACTGACGTGAAGGGCGTAAAAGGTCCAATGATGCACAGGCCAACAAAAATGAAGCCCGCGCCAAAGACGTTGAAGATAAAGTACTTGAAGGCTTCACGCAGGGAGGCTTTGTCGCCTTCGTGCGCGATGGCAAGGTAAAGCGTCCACGAGCTCATGATTTCCCAGAACAGGAAGAAGCTCAGCAGGTACTGGCTGGCCGCCATACCCACCAGGCCGCCGCACATGGCGGTAAAGGCGCAGTAGAAACGCCACTGCCTGTGGCTGTGCTCCATATAACCCAGAGCGTAGCTCATGTTCACCGCACCCAGCAGGGGGACGATGAGGGCAAAGCAGAAAGAAAGCGTGTCGAGCCCACGGCCAAACAGAATGACCAGCAGGGCCGTGACAAGCAGTACGCCCACGCTGACCTTGCCCGCCATAATGCGGTTCTTGTAGAAGATGGCGGGCAGCAGGGCTCCGAACACGGGCACTACCACATAGATGGGCCAGTTGACGTGCATGGCCAAAAGAACGCCCGCGTCCGACGGATTGGGCACAAAGGCCAGAGAAGCCACAGGGGCTACAAGCTGCATGGCCATCTGCGGCGCAAGGCCAAGCAGAACACACATGCCCGCCAGTACGCCCATGCCTATACGCATGGATGTGGGGGCTTCGGTGACCGCAGGCAGGTAGTCGGGGCGCTCCTCAAAAACCAGGGTTTTGAGAATGCGGGTATAGTAGACAAGACCCACAAGGGAGCCGCCAAGAATAAGCGCGGCCAGCCAGAGCTGTCCGGCAGCGGTGGCAGCCTGAATCATCATGAATTTGCTGTAAAAAGCGCCAAAGGGCGGCAGACCCATAATGCTCACAAGGCCCACACCCATGCAGGCTACCGTAAAGGGCATCTGGCGGCCCAGGCCGCGCAGGTCGCTGAGCTTGCGGCTGCCGCTGCGCATGATGAGTGCGCCAGCGCCAAGGAAGAGCAGGTCCTTCATAATGGCGTGGTTGAACATGTGCCACAAGGCACCCGTGGTCGAAAGCCACGTGCCTATGCCGAGCACCAGTACAATTTCACCAAGCTGTCCCAGGGTGGAATAGGCCAGCATACGTTTGATGTCGTTCTGGCGCAGGGCCATGATCTCGCCCAGAATGAGCGTGCCCGCGCCAGTAAAGACAAGGCCCGTGCCAAGCCAGGAAAGTCCGAACAGGCCGGGCAGGGTGCTGACCATAGGCCGCATGAGCAGTACGGCTACAATGCCGAAGATGCCCATCTTTGTAATGATGCCCGACAGGGGGGCTGACACCGATGAAGGTGCGGCCGGATGGGCATCGGGCAGCCACGAGTGCAGAGGCACCAGGCCAGCCTTGACGCCAAAGCCCATCAGACAGAGCACAAAGGCCGCCTGAACCACAGGGGTGGGCACAAAGCCTTCGCCCAGCATGAGCAGGCCGGGCAGCATGAAGAGTGCGCCGCCCGCACACATGACGTAGTATTTGAGGCCAGCGTCATAGGCGCTGCGCCGTCCTTCGTGCACTACCAGAAAGTAGGAGGCGAAGGTCATAAGTTCCCAGTAGCCATAAAGGCCCGAAGCGTCGGTGCTGGAAACTATGCCCGCCAGAGAGCCGAAGGTAAGCAGCAGGAAGAACCAGTACCGCCCCTGGTGCCGTCCGTGGATGTAGCCCTGTGAGTAAACGCAGACCACAAGAGCCACAAGGCTGATCATGACCAGGAACAGTTTGGCAGTGGCCGGAGCGTCGGCGACAATCACGGTGGCAAAAGCCAGAGCCGCAAAGGCCGTGCCTATGGCAGGGGCCAGCCGCACGCGGGCCAGAAATGCCCCGCCCACAACAAAGGCACCGAGGTAGTAACACCAGTAGGCCGGGTGCGCAGGCGAATGGGGCGCAGAAAAACCGTACTGACTGCCAATAAGGTCAGTCAGCGGCCCGCGGAAGAGGCCCATGAGGCCTACAATCACCGCCAGACCTATCACAAGGCCAGAGCGGCCGCACATGGGGCTGAAAACCGTGGGTGCGTCTTCGGGCGCGTCTTCAAGTACAATGCGGCGTACGGCGTTGACGTACAGCCAGATGAAGACCGTGGTGGCAAAAGCCATGACCAGAAGGCCCGTGAGGCCAGCGGGCATGGCATCAAGCACAGCGGCATTGATGAAGAGGCGAGCCTCGGGCAGCAGGAAGGGCGTACCGCCCACCGAAGCCAGAAGACCCAGAGCAAACAGGGCCGCCATCCAGGGGTGGCGCTGGCCAGAGCCGCTCAGGTCGTCTGTCTGTACGGGGCCGTGACTACAGGCTGCCCCTGTGTGGCATGCTGAGGTGAGGCGGCTTAGGGCCGTCCAGGACAGACCGCGCGCGGCGATCTGAAAAAGTATGAAAAGCCACAGGCCGGTGGCGCCGATGGCAGTAGCCGCACCGAGCCCCAGGCAGACAATGCCCGCGTCATGCAGGGCACCCCAGAGGATCAGGCGGCGAGGGTCCTTACGCTGGCGTACGGCTTGCGCCGCAGCGTATAGCATGAGGGCCATTCCCACCAGAAGCGGCACAAGATGGCCGCCAGCCGAGAACAATGATTCCGTCATAATTCGCCCCGTAGTTTGCGGGTCTTTCAGGCCAGCACCGTGCTTGGCCCCAGCTACGCCTATTGCAACATGGTATCATACTTATACCAAGTCGTGAAAAAAATAGTAAATCGAGCGTTAACAGCCTTATCGTACTTCGCTAATCAGTGCAAGTGCCGATTATTTCACTTAAATTATGGGGTTTATCTTATCTGGCATAGACTTGGCGCTGGTTTTGCGTGTCTAATTCTGGAATGTGCAATAATTCACAGCAGTTCGGCAGTAGTTTGGACTTGCGCCATTTGTGTGTTGGGTGTTTGCTCAATCCAATGTACAGCATAATTAGCTGATTACTCAATCAATACCTGTTTGACATATGGCACATAATAAGATTCGAGCGCCAGAAGAAAAATTGTTACGTGGAGATATTTTTTCTTTCTTGATAAGTAAACGCGCAGATAAAAAAAATCGTGTTACTAAAAAATTTTTAGCGCATTGCATGTTTTTATGTCAAAAAGAGCATGTGATTTATTTATCCACCGGAATCATGAACACTTTTTGCCACTGTGGAGTGGGGGAACTGCGCGCAGGGAGATCGCCGCGCGAAGCGAGAAAGCTCCCGAAGCAGAGGCCGTGCAGCCTTCGGGGACTGGTGGTCTTGGAAAGCCCAGCAGAGGTATCAGGGAGCGCGCCGTGGGGGCTCAGGAGGATGGCGGTATATGGAACGCTCAGCTAAGAGTTTTAGATTTTTAGGGGGTGGGGGCGTGGGGGAGGCCTCTTTTGCAAAAGGGTCCCTCCCCCACAACATCTTTCAAAACTTGAAGATATAACGAAGGGGAGTGTTATGCCCTGCGCGTCTATTCTTCGCGCAGCGTTCTACCCATCAGATCGCGCAATGCAGCCTGGGGGCTTTGCCCTTCATACAGGAGGCTGTACACGGCGTTGGTCAGAGGGGCATCCACACCAAGTTTTTGCGCCACGTCATGGATGGCGGCTGTGGTTTTTACACCTTCTGCCACCATGCCCAGGCTTTGCGTGATATGGTCCAGTTTTTCACCCCGTCCAAGGCGCAGTCCCACTTGTCGGTTGCGGGAGAGGTCATCGGTGCAGGTCAGGGTAAGGTCGCCCAGACCAGAAAGCCCCATAAAGGTATGCGCTTGCGCCCCGCGCGCAACGCCGAGGCGGCTCATTTCTGCCAGGCCCCGCGTTATGAGGGCCGCACGGCTGTTGGCTCCCAGCCCCAAACCATCGCAGGTGCCCGCAGCAATGGCCATGACGTTTTTAAGTGCGCCGCCCATCTCCACCCCTGTGACGTCGGTGCTGGAGTAGCAGCGAAAGACAGAACTGGAGAAAATATCGCGCAAATAGCGTCCCAGCTCTTCGTCATGGGCGGCCATAACAACGGCTGTGGGCAGGTCACGCAATACATCCGCAGCAAAGGATGGGCCGGATAACACAGCATAGCGCGGGTTCAGGTGCCCGATTGTCTGAGCGGTCATCTCCGAGCAGGTTGCCAGTGACCCGGTTTCAATGCCCTTGGCCGCGTTGACCAACACCACTCTGGGCTGAAAGTGGCGGGCGTGCTGCGTGAGCCAGCCGCGCAACTGCTGGCAGGGCACAGCCAGAACCACCAGTGGGCGGTCCAGGACTGTGGGGTCAGTGGTGGCCATGAGCCGTTCATCCAGAGGCAGGCCGGGAAGGTAGCGCGGGTTTTCGTGCTTTTCGTTGACGGCTTGGGCCACGGCGGTGTCACGCATCCAGAGGCAGACGTGGTGCCCCCTACGTGCCAGAAGGTGTCCCAGGGCTGTACCCCAGCTGCCCCCGCCAGCCACACAGAGAGAAATTTTTTCAGACATGTTTGTTCTCAGAACCCCAGTGATGATTCCGGGCCGGGGCGGTCGGGCAATGCGCCCGCGTTACGGGCCATACGCGGCCTGTTGGGGTTGTTCTTCTTGGCATTATCAAAATAAATCAGAAACATACCGCTAAAAAGCTGATTTCGGTAGACTTCAACCCGAAACATCTTGCCCTGTTTGTCAACCGAAAAGCGCTGCATGAAATCTTTAAGGCGCAGTTCCACACCGGCTTCGTCGGGCATGCCATTGTCAAAGCCGATGGCGTTGACCCTGTATCCATCCATAGATTGAACCTGCAGGGACTCGCCAACATAGACAACCTGCCCGAAGGGCACCAGCTTGTCTTTGCCGTCCACGCGAACGGGCACAGCGCTCAGGCTGTTATCCACCTCGCGCCACTCGGGACGGATGAGGGTCAGCATGCGGTTGCCGTAGTACACGCAAAATTGCCCATTGTCGCTCGTAGCGCAAGGCAGCACGGCCATGATGGGCTTGGTGGGCACGGCCTGGGCCGGGCCGCTTTTGGGCAGGGGCAGATAGTTGATGGCCGGGCGGGCGTCTTCCAGCGGAAGAAACACGCGGTTGTCGGCAAAGGATACGGCGAGGTTGTCTTGCAGCGCACCGCGCACGCCCTCGGGCGTGAGGGCGAAAGAGCGGCTGAAATGCATCCCGGCCTGGCGCAAAAAGGATTCCACCATCAATAGGTGATAGTAGGCGCGCAGCTCGACAGAAAATTCTTTGCTGGCCTCAAGGCCAAAAGCCGCCTTGCCCTGGCGTACAGCGTAAAAGGAAAGGCTTTTTTCCATTTCCTGGTCGCCGTCGGCCGTTTTTGTATTGTGCACGTGCAGGCGATGCCCTGTATGGATGAGGCTCTCGTTGGCCTGTGCCGCAGCATTGCGGGCCTCGGCCTCAAGCGCGCCCATAAAAACTCCGGGCAGATCCGACTGGTCGATGATGACAGACTGCCCCCAGCGGGCGGGATTGCGCAGTTTGTCTTCGTATTTGTGGCGGTAGTAGCCGCTGCCGTCATGCAGGTTGAGCACAAGGGCGACCTGTGGGTGGTCTATGAGTTCCTGAATGCGGCGCACCGTGGTAAATTCGGGGTCTTTAGCATCCAGCCGGGCAAACTTGCGGTTCATGTCACCGTGCAGGCCGCGTGTTCTTTTGATGATACTGGGAAAATTCAGATTGGGCACAACCCACACGCTGCCGCTTTCTATCCGATAGTGGGTGGTCAGCAGTGTCGCTGCGGAGAATCCCCCAGGTTCGTCGCCCTGAATGCCCCCCACCACCAGCGCCGTACGCGGCCCTTCACCCAAGCGGATTACCGTGAAATCCAGCGGAAAAACATCCTGCGCGCAAGCTGCACCCGCAAGCAAAAAAAGAACACAGCACAAGAACACGCCTGAAAAACCGCTGCGCATGAACAGATTGCCCCTGCACCAGAGGCGGTGCGGAAAAAACAGGTCGTATGGCTGCATGATAGTGGTGTGGGTTTGCCTGCGGGCTGAGTTATGGGGGCGCGTTCGCAGGCGGGATACTGCCTTTACCACTACGGCATTTGGTAACAAACGGCAAGATACAGAGGCGTTGTCATGTGGAAAAGAAAGGCCAGCGCCAATGGTTTTTGCAAAACCCGTAGCGCTGGCCCAAAAACCTGTTCCGGAGTTGCCCCGGACCATGCCAGTCTATTCAGGATCAAAGCCGATATTGCTGATGGCCGTGCGCAGGGCTTCCATATCCACCGGGCCGTCTTCTTCATAGCGCAGAACTTTTTCGTCCAGATCCACCAGCGGATTTCTCACGCCGGCAATCTTGCTGGCCGCTTCTTCCACTGCGCCTTTGCAGTGGGCGCAATGCATGCCATTGACTTTCAGGCTTTTCATCGTATCCTCCTTGGGGAATCCATTTTCAATTTCATAGAAGCACCAGTCTACGCGCCACCCCTGCAAATGACAAGCCGGAGGAAGATATGAGCGAACCCACTGCGCAAAAATGTGCCGATACCGAGGCCTGCCCCTTGCAGTTCGACATAGGGGGGATGCACTGCGCTGCCTGCTCATCGCGCATCGAGCGCGTGGTGGGGCATATGGATGGCGTGGATAAAATCAGCGTCAATCTCGCCACCGCCAAGGCGGAGGTGTGGCCCAGCCCCGGTAGAAAAGATGAAGTGCAGCAGTCGGTTATAGACCGCGTGGCCACACTGGGCTTCAGTGCCACACCCTCTGCCGATGAGGATGCCTCAGCCGAATTTGCCGAAAGCAAGGTCAAAGCGCTCAAGGACAAGCGCGAGCGGTTGGGCCGTCTTGTGCCCATGATCTGCTTTGCCGTGCCCCTGCTGATAGTTTCTATGGGGCACATGATGGGCTTACGTCTGCCGGGCTGGATGGACCCGCATGCGGCCCCGCGCACCTTCATGCTGGTACAGCTCTTTTTGAGCCTGCCCATTGTCTGGCTTGGACGGCATTTTTATGTGGACGGCATCCGCGCGTTGCTGCGCAAGGCTCCGACTATGGACAGTCTGGTGGCCGTGGGCACGGGTGCTGCCCTCATTTACAGTATGGTAAACACGGTGCTTGGCCTTATGGGGATTGACCCTGTGGGGCGCGCCATGAACCTGTATTATGAGTCGGCAGCGATGCTGCTGACCATGATTGAGTTTGGTCAGTTTCTTGAAGCGACAGCCAAGCGCAAGGCCGGTGACGCTATGGGCGCACTCATGAGTCTTACGCCAGAAACCGCCCTGCGGCTTGACCCGGCCAATGAGGCCCTGCCGCCCCAAGAGGTCGCAGTGGCGACCCTGAGGGCTGGTGACCATCTGCTGCTCAGGCCTGGCGGGCGTGTGCCGGTGGACGGTGAAATTTTGACGGGTAAAAGCGCCGTAGACCTTGCCCTGCTTACCGGGGAATCTATCCCCGTGGCTGTGGGCCCCGGCGACAAGCTGGTGGCGGGCAGCGTCAACGGCGAAGGCTCGCTGACACTGCGTGCCGATGCCGTGGGCCGCAACACGCGTCTTGCGCGTATTATCCGGCTGGTGCGCGAAGCGCAGGGCAGTAAGGCCCCCATTGCCCGGCTGGCAGACCGCGTCAGCTACTATTTCGTGCCCGCTGTCATGCTCTATGCCGTGCTGGCGGCCCTGGCCTGGCTGGTGTTCAGCTCCGAACCTGTCACGGTTCCGCTCACCGTCTTTGTGGCAGTGCTGGTCATGGCCTGCCCGTGCGCAATGGGGCTGGCAACGCCCATGTCCATCATGGTGGGCACCGGGCGCGGGGCGCAGCTTGGCGTGCTTATCAAAAACGGGGCGGCGCTGGAGCAGGCCGGACACATCAACATCCTGGCTGTGGATAAAACCGGCACCCTCACCACGGGCAAGCCCGTGCTCACAGGTGTAACGTTGCTTTCCGGCGCAGAAGAGCTTGATGAAAACGGCTTGCTGGCCCTGGCCGCAGCGCTGGAAGCCCGATCCGAACATCCCCTGGCCCAGGCCCTGATCAAGGCCGGGCAGGACCGCAACCTGCCCGCCTGCCGCGTGGAAGACGTGGTGGTGTCTCCCGGCATGGGCATAGCAGGGGAGGTGTTTTGCTCGGATGTGCCCCGCCATCTGGCTGTGGGCAACCGTGCCTTCATGAAGGAATACGGACTCGAAATTTCTCAAAGCGTCGCCGAAAAGCTGGCGGTGCTGGCCGAGGCTGGTCAGACACCCTTGCTGCTTGCCCTGGGTCGTGGCGACGAAACCCGCCTTGCGGGCATACTGGCGTTGGCGGACGCCATCCGGCCAGAATCTCCTTCAGTTGTGGCCCGGTTGCAACAGATGGGTGTGCGCGTCGTCATGCTTACGGGCGACAATGAGCGCACCGCCAGGGCCGTAGCGGCCAAGGTGGGGGTAGATGAAGTGGCGGCGGGGCTTTTGCCTGCCGAAAAGGCCGACTACGTTCGCCGCCTTCAGGAGCAAGGGCATGTGGTGGGTATGGTGGGAGACGGCATCAACGATGCCCCGGCCCTGGCTTTGGCAAATGTGGGCATGGCAGTGGGCACGGGCGTGGATGTGAGCGCCGAAGCAGGGGACATCGTGCTTATGCGCGGCGGCATGGAGGCTGTGCTGACCGCCCTGGCCCTTTCACGGGCCACCATGCGCAACATCCGGCAGAACCTGTTTTGGGCTTTTGGCTACAACGTGTTGGGATTGCCGGTGGCGGCGGGGTTGTTGCACGTTTTTGATGGGCCTATGCTCTCGCCTATGATTGCGGGAACGGCTATGGCTTTGTCTTCTGTTTCTGTGGTGACGAATGCCCTTAGGTTGCGGTTGTTCAAGATTGAGAATTGATGTGCTGGTGATGGAGTATTGAGCGGGCTGCCGTCCGCAACTGCCGCCCGCGCGGCTCCCCCCCCCCACAAAGCGGCAAAAACCCGCCCCTGTCGTATGCGGCAGAGGCGGGTTTTATGTGCTGCAAAATTCGCCGGGACTACTGTGTCATGAAGGCGTGCATAGTCACGAGAGTTTCCATAACTGTGGTGCTGAAATGGCTGAGGGCACGGCCTGTGTCCGCACCGGCCTTGATAGCCATTTCGAGTTCCAGTGCGGCGGAGGCCAGGGCCTTGGCACCCAGGTTGGCGGCGGCTCCCTTGGTGTTGTGCACCAGTTGCCGGGCTTCTTCTGAGTTGCCGTTCTTCAGGGCCACAGCCACTTTGTCGGGAGTGTTGCGCTCCGTCTCAATGAACTTGCCCAACAGGCTGACGTAGAGGTCGCGTTTGTTGAGCACACGGGTCATGGCTTCTTTCCAGTCCAGTAGTTCCTCGCTCATGCTTTCCTTCTTGACGCAGGTTGATGACAGACGGCAGACGCCGCTGGAGTCATTGCACGGCAATGGCTCCAGTAGTGGTAAACGAAGTTGTCTGGCGTGGGGCAGATACTGCCAGCAAGATTTTGTGATGACAACACCTTTATTGACCGGAAAGATGGGAATTCGGGCAAGTGTTCTGCCCGCTTGCCCGCGCACGGCCGTAAAATCGCCTGAGGGGGCCAAAATAGCCAGAAATTGAGGGTGATAAAAAAGTCAAAATTGTCAGGCCCGATTGTGTTCACGCGTTCGATAGCGGCATGTGCCAAAAAATACAGAGAGAGGCAAGGGCAGTGGAGTCGGACGGGTTGTGCTTGTAGTCTGCCCCGGTTGCGGCAGCGGCGTGGCCGGGTTGTGGCAGCGTGTGCCGGGTTGCGGCAGTGGCTCAGCCGCAGGTTCAGTAGGTGAGTGCTTCAGGCAGAACGCAGAAGTCCGCAGGGCTTCCCGGTTCCAGGCGGCCAGCGCCACTTTGGAGCATGTTGAGGGCTTCGGCGCCATTGATTGTCATAAGGCGCACCAGGGCTTCGGGGGGCACGTCAAGGTTTTCGCGCAGCCACACGGCTTCCTGGCGTACATCAAGGTCACGGTTGCTGGTCAGGCCATCAGTGCCGAGGCAGAGCAGGCAGCCGCTTTCAAGCAGGTCACGTACTGGCGGCACACCAACGCCGAGGTTGCGGTTTGAGCGCGGGCACATGCACAGGGCCGCGCCACTGGCGGCCAGCACTTCCACTTCCTGCGCGTCCAGTTGCGTGCCGTGTACAGCCAGGGTGCCAGCGTCCAGAAGGCCCAGCTTAAAGGCATACGCCAGGGGGCGCAAGCCGGGGGCCTGCCAGTCGGGGGGCAGCACCGCCTGCTCGTAGCACTCTCGCAAGGGGCCATCACCTGTGGTCAAGAGCTGCGTTTCGTCAGGCGATTCTGCCAGGTGAAAGCAAAAAATGCGGCCCATGCTGGCGCAGTCCTGTTTTGCGGCACGCAAAATATCCGGCCCGGTGGAGTAGAGGCCGTGGCCCCCCGGCGAGCAGCGCGCCGCCAGAAAGGGATCTTCTTCAAGAGGGTCGCGACAGCGGGGCGGCCACGGCCGCACACCGTCGGCAAAGGGAGCGCCAAAGCCGAACCATTCGCAGAAATGGTTCACCGCAAGGCCAGCCCCACGGCAGGCGGCGTCCGCCAGCAGCAGGCCGCCGGGCAGGGACCCGGTGATATTGCCAGCGTACAGGGTTCCGGTGCCTGCCATGTGGGCGCAGGCGTTTTCAGCGGCCTGCGGGTTTGGCGCTTCGCGAAGCAGGGGAATGAGGCTTTGCAACCAGGCCGTGAAGCCCTTGCCCCAGCGGGTACGCTCCGCCAGGTGCGAGAGCTCCAGATGGGTGTGGGCGTTGACGCAGGCAGGGGCAAGGCATACCGGGCCCAAATCCCGCACCAGAGCGCCAGCCGGAGCAGCGCTGGCTGACCATGCCCGCACTTCTTCCACCATGCCGTCCCGCACAATGAGCACGGCATTGTCAATTTTTTTCAGGGGGGCGAACAGGCGCGCGCCTCTTGCCGGGTCTTCTCCCGCCAGGGTGACGACGCTTTTGGCTCTGATGGCCAGCGCCTGAGGCTCCGGCTTTTCAGAGGCGGGGTCGTGCGTGAAGGGGGCGAAGGGCTCCATGTTTTGACCCTACCTGCTCCTGCGTGCGAACTGCCCGCCGGAAACGTAAAAGGTATTTTCAACAACGAAAAGGGCGTTACGGTCAATGCTGAAAACAAGATTTTCCAGCCGCTTGAGCGCTATATTGTTGGTAACGGTAAGCAAGATTTCGCGGTCAGAGCCGGAGTAGGCCCCCTTGCCCCGCAGCATGGTAGCGCCAAAACGCTCCGTCACCAGAATGGCTTCGCTGATCTCCTCGCCGTGGTCAGAAATGATAAAGACCATCTTGCGCCGGTTGAACATGCCCAGCACGTATTCAAGCGCGTTGGACGAAATGAACATCATGATCATCGAGGCTACTATGAGGTCGAGGGGCAGGCGGTAAATGCCCAGGAGAAAAAGCAGGCCGTTGAAAACGACGTTGAACTGGCCGATAGAAAAATTCCAGCGGTCCTTGAGCACTACGGCGATGACGTCCGTGCCGCCGCCGCTGCCCAGGGTTCGCAGCATGATGCCCCCGGCGGCACCGTGCAGCACACCCCCCACCACAGCGGCGTACAGTTCGCCCTGCACCGGGATGGTAAAGTCGATAAAGAAGCCAAAGATTGTTGTGCACAGGGTGCCGTAAGCTGTGTAAAGCAGAAAGCGTTTGCCAACAACAAACCAGCCGAAAAGATAAATGGGCACGCAAATAAGCGCATACCACACAAGGGGAGTGAGCGTGCCAGTCCAGTAGTTGGTCAGCAGCGCCACGCCCATAATGCCGCCAGCAAGAAAATCATGTGGTGCCGCGACGCTCTGGATGCAGATAGCGGTGAGCAGACCGCCCAGGGTCAGCAAAAAGAGGTTCCACCAGACGGATTCAGCCAGTTTGTGGTTGTAGGAATAAAGCTTCATGGTTCCATCTTGACAGTAATTATTGGTTACATCAATCCCCAGGCCATCTTGACGGCCACAATGACCAAAAAGCAGGCAAAGCCGCGTTTGAGCTTGTCGGCGGGCAGGGCGTGCGACAGTTTTACGCCTATGGGCGCAGTGAGAAAACTGGCCGAGGCTATGCCCAGCAAGGCCCACAGGTTCACAAAACCTAAGGACATGGCGGGCAGGTCCGGTCGGCCCCAGCCACCCACCACAAAGCCAAGGGTTCCTGCCACAGCTATGGGAAAGCCAATGGCGGCCGAGGTGCCCACGGCATGGTGCAGCGGTACGTTGCAGGAAGACATGAAGGGCACAGAAAGGGTGCCGCCGCCAATGCCCACAAAGCTTGAAATAAGGCCTATGCCCATGCCAACGCCCGAGGTGCCGGCAAAGCCCGGCATGTTACGGGTGGCCGGGGGCCGGTAGCCTGAAAGCATCTGGGCAGATACCACCAGCAGAAAGCAGATGAAGATAATCTTGAGGGCAAGTGTTGGCATGTGCGTGGCGATAAGGCCGCCCACAAACGTACCAATAAGGATGCCCGGTGTAATATTGCGGAAGATGTCCCAGTGCACGGCACCGCGCTTGTTGTGCGCGCGGGCGCTGGAAATGGAGGTAATCATGATGCTGGCGAGCGACGTTGCCAGAGCCATTTGCTGCACGTATTGCGCAGGCACGCCAACAGTGGGAAATATGGCCACCATCATTGGCACAAGCACTATGCCGCCGCCCACGCCCAGCAGCCCGGCCAGCACACCGGCCACAGCGCCACATGCAAGATAGATCACAAGAGACAAAAGCATTGGTCACATCCTCCAAAAGAGAGCCTGGTGGAAATACTGATACAATGAATCGCGCCCTGGGGGCAGCCGCGCTCAAGCCTGCAGCCGGATGCCCCGCGCCCCGTCTGGCAACCGTATGGGCCTGCGCCGTCCCGCAGACGGAACAGCCCTCCTCTAACTAGACAAAGGCCCTGCACGCGTCAACAGACTTTTTGCTTTACAAAGCCCCTTTGCGCGCCTACAAACTGGGTATGATGTCTGCCGCTCCCATACTCTGCAAATTCAGGGGGCGCCCCTATCGGCGCCTTGGATGCCCGGTTTTTTTTAGTTCAAATTGTTCCGGGTCAGGGCCGCAGGCGCTCCCGCCGTTCCCCGTTGAAAAATCAGCGGGGCTTTTTTTTACCTTTTACACCGCAACGCCATGAATACCGAAAATCGTTACCACTGGCCACACAAAGACCTCCTGGACGTGACCCAGTTGAGCAGGCACGACACCCTGCACCTTCTGGATCTGGCAGCCAGCTTTCAAGAAATTAACACCCGTCCCGTCAAGAAGGTGCCCACGCTCAAGGGCAAGACCGTGGTGCTCTTTTTTGTGGAAGACAGCACCCGCACCAAGACGTCCTTTGATGTGGCGGGCAAGCGTCTTTCGGCAGATACCTTTGCCCTGGGCAAAAGCGGCTCAAGCCTCAACAAGGGCGAAAGCCTCAAGGACACGGCTCTGACGTTGCAGGCCATGTCGCCGGATGTGATTGTCATCCGCCATTCCAGCAGTGGTGCGGCCCGTTATATAGCGGACCTGATGCCCAGCGGCGTGGTGAATGGTGGCGACGGCTGGCATGCCCACCCAACCCAGGCCCTGCTTGACTGCTTCAGCCTGCGTCAGGCCTGGGACAATATCTTTGAAGGCCGTACCCTGCTTATTCTTGGCGACATTGCGCACAGCCGGGTGGCGCGGTCCAATATTCACCTGCTGACCAGCCTTGGCGTGCGCGTGCGGGTTTGCGCTCCGCGTACGCTGCTGCCTGCGGGGGTGGACCACTGGCCTGTGGAAGTGTATACAAATCTTGAGAAGGCCATGCGCGATGTGGACGCCGCCATGTGCCTGCGCCTGCAATTGGAACGCCAGCAGGCCGGGCTTTTGCCGGACCTGGCCGAATACTCGCGGCGTTTCTGTCTGGGCCTTGGGCATATGGAACTGGCCCGGCCCGGGGCCAAGGTACTGCATCCCGGCCCAATGAACCGTGGACTCGAAATTTCTGATGACATGGCCGACGCTTCTGCCAGTCTGGTGCTGAACCAGGTGGCGGCGGGTGTGGCGACGCGCATGGCCGTGCTCTATCTTTTGGCTACGCGCAACGACGGAGGACGCGCATGAGGCTTTGCATCAAAAATGCCCGCCACCTTGAAGCTCCTGTGGATCTTCTGGTGGACGGCGACAAAATCATGACAATGACCCCGGCTGGCCATCACGAGGCTCCCGAAGGGTGTGAAATTTTTGATGCTGGTGGCCTTGTGCTCATGCCAAGCCTCATTGATGCTCACGTACACCTGCGCGAACCCGGTTTTGAATACAAAGAAGACGTGGCTTCAGGGCTTGAGGCGGCGGTACGCGGCGGTTTTGGCGCGGTCATGTGCATGGCCAACACCAAGCCCGTCAACGATACCGCCAGCGTTACCCGGCATATGCTCGACAGGGCGCGGCAAAGCCACCCGTACGGCCCGCGCCTTCTGCCCATAGCGGCGGCCACCATCGGCCTCAAGGGCGAAATGATGGCCCCTCTGGCCGAACTCAAGGAGGCGGGCTGCGTGGCCGTGTCCAACGACGGACGCCCCCTTGAAAATGCCGAGCTTGTGCGCCGTATCATGGAATATGGGGCCGATCTTGGCCTGATTCTTATTGACCACTGCGAAGACCCGCACCTGGGACGTGGCTGGATCATGCACGAAGGCCGCGTCAGCGGGCTTTTGGGCCTTAAAGGGCAGCCCCCCGCCGGGGAGGCCGTGCAGGCGGCACGCGATATCATGCTTGCGGAATATCTTGATATTCCAGTACATATAGCGCATGTATCTGCGGCGTTGACTGTGGACATCATACGCTGGGCCAAGGAGCGCGGCGTAAAGGTAAGTGCAGAGACATGCCCCCACTATCTACTGCTGGACGAAACAGCTCTTGGAAACTATAGTACCCAAACCAAGGTGAGCCCGCCCCTGCGCACTGCGCGTGACCGTGAGGCGCTGCGTGAAGCCGTGAAAACGGGTATTGTGGATATTCTTGTGACGGACCATGCCCCGCATGCCGCGCACGAAAAAGACGGCACCCTTGATGAAGCGCCGTGCGGCTTTACAGGGCTTGACCTGGCCCTCAGCCTCACCTGGAAGCTTGTGGATGCAGGGCTTTTGACCGAAGCGGACGCGCACCGCCTGTGGTGCCGCCGCCCGGCGGAGATATTTGCTTTGCCCTGGAACGGATTCGCCCCCGGCGACCCGGCAGATTTCTTTTTGTTTAACCCGGAAGAAGCATGGGTGCCATCACGGGAAACCATGTACTCAAAAAGTCTGAACACGCCCTTCTTGGGGCAGACCTTGCGCGGGCGCGTCAAGCACCACTGGATGGGAGGCAGACAGATATTCTGACCCCCCGGCCTGCGCGTAACGGGGGCACATATGCACCGAATACTGCAGGATAAAAGTCTTTTTCGTCCCCACTGTCTTATTGACGGGCAGTGGTGTGACGCTGCGGATAAAAGCGTTCTGGATGTCATCAATCCTTCCAATGGTACGCAGTTGGGCCAAGTGCCCAACTGCGGCGTTGAGGATGCCAAACGCGCCGTTGAAGCCGCTCATACAGCCTTTGCCGCCTGGCGGGCCAAAAGCCCACTGGAACGCGGGGTTTACCTCCACGCCTGGGAACAGGCCATACACGCAAATATTGAAGACCTGGCCCGCCTGCTCACTCTTGAGCAGGGGAAGCCGTTGGCCGAAGCCAAAGCCGAGATTCTTCAGGGCGCTTCCTACTTTCCCTGGTATGCAGAAGAAGCCCGCCGCGTCAGCGGCGAGGTGGTGCCCGAGTTCCGCCACGGTGTGCAGGCGCTCACCCGGCACGAGCCCCTAGGCGTCGCCTGCGCCATCACGCCCTGGAACTTCCCCATGTCGATGATTCCCCGCAAAGTGGCTCCGGCTCTGGCCGCTGGCTGCACGGCCATTGTCAAGCCTGCCAGCGCCCCGCCCTACAGCGCGCTGGCCCTGGCTGAACTGGCCATGCGGGTGGGCATTCCTGCCGGAGTTTTTAACGTTATTACGGGCAGCGCCGGGGCCATTGGCTCTGTCATCACCGAAAGCCCGCTGGTACGCAAACTCAGCTTCACCGGCTCCACCCCTGTGGGCAGAACCCTCGCCGCCCAGTGCGGCCCCAGCCTCAAACGCGTTTCTCTTGAGCTCGGGGGCAACGCGCCCTTCATCGTGTTTGATGATGCCGACATGGATATGGCAGCCCGCATGGCCTTGGGCAACAAGTTCCGCAATGCTGGGCAAACCTGCATCTGCGCCAACCGCTTTCTGGTACACAAGGATGTGTTTGACGCCTTTGTGAGCCGCCTTTTGCAAGGTATACAAAACCTCAAGGTTGGTGACGGCCTCAAACCTGGGACCACAATGGGGCCGCTTATCAATGCCGCAGCCGTCGCCCATGTGGAGGCCCTTGTGCAGGACGCCTTGCAAAACGGCGCGAGCTGCATTGCTGGCGGGCAGCCCCACACGCTTGGCGGCAATTTTTACGAGCCGACGATGTTGACGGGTATAAAACCCCAGATGCGGATTTTTCGTGAAGAAATATTTGGTCCTGTGGCAGCGGTCATGTCCTTTGAGCACGAAGAAGAGGCCGTGGCCCTTGCAAATGATACGGAATACGGCCTTGCCTCCTATGTCTGCACGCGCGACATGGCCCGCACATGGCGGCTCTGGAAGGGCCTTCAGTATGGCATGGTGGGCGTCAACGATGCGGGACTGGCATCGGCTGAAACGCCCTTTGGCGGGGTCAAGGGCAGCGGTATGGGCCGTGAAGGCGGCCGTGAAGGACTGCTGGAATATATGGAAACCCACTATGCCTTGCTTGGTGGCATGTAATAGACGACGTACCCGGGAGCGACTATGAGCACACGACACCCCATAGTGGCAGGGCGTTTTTACCCGGCCGATGCTGCGCAGTTGAAAAAAGAGATCAAGGCATGGCTCATGCCAGCGGCCCCTGCAGCGGGGGCTGCACTGGACGGGCATTTGCGTGATGCGGGCGCGTCCCTGCTGGGGCTTATGCTGCCCCATGCAGGGTATGTGTATTGCGGGCGCATTATTGGCGGCACACTGGGCAGTCCCTGGAAAAATTCCACCGTCGGGGCCAGTCTGCCCCAGCGGCTTTTTATCCTCTGCCCCAACCATACCGGCCAGGGAAAACCGCTGGGCGTCTGGGCAGACGGGCAATGGATGACGCCTCTGGGGGCCATGCAGGTGGATGAAGAACTGGCCCAGGCACTGCTTAAAGCGCCAGGCGGATTTTTGCCAGACGAGCTCAGCCATTTGGGCGAACACTCCATTGAGGTTCTGTTGCCCTTTTTACAAAGCCTTCCCCCGGCTGCGGCGCACGGTGGCTCCCCGGCAGCCGCCCGCACCATTGTACCCGTGTGCGTGGGCCTGCGCAGGCCTGATGCTCTGCATGCGGCAGGGCTGGCACTGGCACAGGTTATGGATGACTTCAGAGCCAGTGGGCAGGACGTGGGCTTCATCGTCAGTTCGGACATGAACCATTATCAGAATCAGGATCAGACCCTGCACAAAGACGCGCAAGCCCTGGCGCAGGCCCTGACCTGTGACCCCGAAGGTCTTTTGTCGGTAGTGGACCAAGAAAGCATAACCATGTGCGGGGTCGGAGCACTGGCCCTGGCGCTGTTTGCCGTGCGCACCCTCGGAAACCCCTGGGCAGAACTGAGCCTCTATGACACCTCCGCGGCAGCATCCGGCAACACCAGTCGGGTCGTGGGGTATGCCGGGCTGCGCTTTGGCATTGCGTAGGTGTGATGTTTTTAGTGTGAAAGGCTTTGTGGGGGAGGTATATTTTGTGGGAGCGTGGGATCCTTTTGTAAAAAAGTCCCACGCCCCTTCCCCCTAAAACTTTTATTGTTGGTTCAGTGCGGGGACGGGGGTCACCTGCTGGTTGAAAAAGCATCAGTCGTGTTTACGAGAGCCTTTGTGCCCTGCGGGCACGAGGGCTTTTTTTCTCATTTGGGCCGCCTGCGAGGCGGGCGGCAAGGCGGGGCCGGCTACGCACGAATCTCGCCGCCGTGTCGGCTTCGGTCCTTTATAACGCCGCCCCGGCAACCTCCGCAGCTTTGCCTGAAAAACTGCACAGACCTGTGCACATTACTTGCACGACAGAGCGTTTTGTTTTTGGCGATGTCGGTATTATTGGCGCGAAAGTTTACCAATGCTCTGCCCCAGGTGGCACTCCCCCCTTGACATTTACAGCGCTAGCGTTATGCTCATTTGAGCAAAACAACGGCGCGGCATGGCTGCGCAAAGGAACGGGCAGATGAAAATTGCCGTCTCAAGTGAAGGGCCGGGCCTGGAATCCCAGGTGGATCCGCGTTTTGGACGCGCCGCAGGCTTCGTGATTGTGGATATGGAAAACATGAACACTGAATATGCAGACAACGGGGCCTCTCAGGTTATGGCTCAGGGCGCGGGCATTCAGACTGCCGAGCGCCTGTCCGCCCTGGGGGTAAGCGCTGTTCTCAGCGGGTATGTTGGCCCCAAGGCTTTTACCGCTCTGCAGGCGGCGGGCATGCAGGTCTATCAGGATATGGACTGCCGTAGCGTGGGCGAGGCTGTGCGCTGTTATTCTCTGGGTACTCTCATCCCGGCATCGGCCCCCAACAAGTAGGCGGCCATGCGTATAGCATTTGCCAGCGGCAAGGGTGGTGCAGGAAAAACCACGGTAGCAGCGTCTCTGGGCGTCGTTTGGCCGCGGCCCTGTCTGATGGTTGACGCTGATGTGGAGGCTCCCAATCTGCATCTTTTTTTGCATCCTCGTCTGGACGCGCAGCAACCAGTGTACCTGACCGTGCCTGAGCTTGATGAAGAAAAATGCACTGTCTGCGGCGACTGCGCGGCCATATGTTCTTACAAGGCCATTGCCAGGCTGGGCGCAGGGCTGACCATATTTGCAGATATGTGTCACGGCTGCGGCGGCTGCTTTGAGGTTTGCCAGCCCAAGGCCCTGAAGAAGGGCAGGCGTGAGCTGGGCAGCCTGCAGTGGGGAACGTGGAGTCTCGGCCAGGCCTTGGCCCCTGACTCGGACCAGCCCCTGTCTCCTGACCCGGACAAAACGCTGCTCATGGGCAAAAGCCGTATAGGCGAAGCCATGTCACCGCCCTTGCTGCGGGCGCTTGAAGGCGCGATTTCTGCCCAATGCGGCAACAATGCCAATACCGTACGCGACATCCTCATAGATTCGCCCCCCGGCGTGAGCTGTCCGGCCATGACCACGGCCCGCATGGCTGACGCTCTTGTGCTTGTGGCGGAGCCCACTCCTTTTGGCATGTACGATTTCAAGCTGGCGCACGCTGCCTTCAGAAAGCTGAACATGCCTCTGGCTGTGGTCATGAACCGGGCGGGCATACCCGGCAACGAAACTGGCGACGCGGCGCTTGAGAGCTATTGCACGGCAGAAGGCCTGCCCTTGCTCGCAAGCCTGCCCTTTGACCAGCAGGCCGCAGAAGCCTATGCACGCGGCCATTTGCCTCTTGTGGCCCAAAGCGCCAATGCCCTGATCTGGCAAGGACGCTTTGAATACTTGTACGAAGCCCTGCGGCAGTGGGCTGGCGGCGAAATCCGCCCCCACGATATGGCCTATGCCGGTGCCGGTTCGGCGCACATGCGCGCCGGGCACAAAGGGGGCGGGCATGCGTGAAATAGTTGTCATCAGTGGCAAGGGCGGTACGGGCAAAACCACGGTGTGTGCTGCCCTGGCGGATATTGCGAGCCGTGGGGGCCGTAACCCTGTTCTTTGTGATCTGGATGTGGATGTGCCTGATTTGCACATCATCTTTAACCCCCGCGTGCAGCAGGAGCAGGCTTTTGTTTCTGGCAATACGGCGGTCATCAATGAAGCTGCCTGCACACAGTGCGGCCGCTGTCTGGAGTTGTGCCAGTTTGGGGCTGTGCGGCAGAATGAAGGCGGGCAGTTCTCGATAGAGGCTCTGGACTGCGAAGGGTGCGGCGTGTGCCACAAGCTTTGCCCCGCCGGAGCCATTGAGTTTCCGCAGCGGCATTGTGGCACCTGGTATCTGAGCCGGACGCGCTTTGGTTCTTTTGTACACGCCCAGCTTGACCCCGGTCAGGAAAATTCTGGCCGTCTGGTCAGTCTGCTCAAACAGCAGGCGCGGCAACTGGCCGTGGCAGAAGAGAGCGATCTGATCCTCTGCGACGGGTCACCCGGCATAGGCTGCCCGGTCATCAGCTCCCTTTCCGGGGCTACGCTGGCAGTGGCGGTGGTGGAGCCAAGCCCTTCGGGGCGGCATGATTTTGAGCGTGTGGCGGATCTGTGCGAGCATTTTCGCATTCCTGTATCCGTCATCATCAACAAGGCAGATCTCAATGACGATGCAGCGCGCGCCATTGAAGGGTACGCCACGCGACGCGGCTATGGGCTGGCGGGGCGGTTGCCTTTCAGCCCTCTTGTGACCGAGGCCATGTTGCGGGGCGAAACCCTGGCGGAAAAGGATTCGCCCCTGGCCAGAGAGCTGGAAAAAATATGGGAGCGCATCCGCGCCCTGGCAGACAAGCCCGCCCGACGGGCCAACATCAACTCTTTGTGAGGACATTTCATCATGAGCAAGACAGTTCTGGCTATTCCCTCTGAACTTCCCGGCGGCATGAATGCAGGTATGGGTATGCACTTTGGCCATTGCGACATCTATACCATCGTGGAAATGGAGAACGGGGCTGTATTGGGTCAGTCCACGTTGGCGTCTATTCCTCACCAGCAGGGGGGGTGCATGGCTCCTGTGCAGTATCTGGCCGAGCACGGCGTCACAGCCCTGCTGGCCGGGGGCATGGGTATGCGGCCTCTCATGGGCTTTAACCAGATGCATATTGATGTCTTTTTTGCTGGCAACTGTGCCACCGTGGGGCAGGCGGTGGAGGCCTTTGGTCTGGGCAGGCTGAACCGCTTCAGCACAGACCAGACCTGCGGTGGCGGCTCACATTAGGGGCGGCCATGAAAAACAGGTATATTCTGCTGCAGACCAGCCGACCGGAGGCTTGGGCGGATTTTGTGGCGCAACTGCGGGCAGACGCCTGCAGCATAGGCATGGCGAAAAGTTTTGAGCAGTGCAAAGAGGTGGCGCAGCGCGAGCGGCCGGTTTTGGCTGTGCTTGATCCGCCTTCTGGGCATCTTGCGCGGTCCTGGGTAACGGATCTTATGATGATTGATGCAGGAATGCACACCGCCGTTGTGACGGACATGCCCGCAGAGGCCTTTCATGACGCTATGGAGGGTCTGGGAATACTGACGTCGCTTCCGCAAAAGCCGACGGCGCAGGATGCCCGCAGGCTGCTCGAACTTCTGGTGCAGGTGACGCGGCCGGGGGGATAGCGTATTGCAGATCAGATACTTCAGGTATCAGTAAATATTCCGTGCAGCATGCGGGACCGATTTTACTCTGTCGGTTCCGCATGCCTGCTTTATGCGTTTTGAATAACATGCTGAAAATACAGTATGTTGTCTGTTGTAAATGGTTGTGAACTCTGGTGTGCGAGCTACTTGCAGCACTCTTGACGTGCGTCACCCAGTACCGTATTTTATAATAAAATTGAATCAGTGTGAGAATATGCCAAGACCCAGTCATTGCAGGCGTGTGAGCGCTCTTCCCAAAGTTAATTATTTCAAGCCTAAAGGCATCCCCATGTCAGAGATGGACGAAAAAGTTCTGACGCTGGATGGTCTTGAGGCTTTGCGGCTTGCTGATTACGAAGGCCTGAACATGGATGAAGCCGCCGCCCGTATGGGGGTGTCGCGTCATACCTTCGGCAGGCTGTTGCGTCGGGCCAGAAACTGTGTGGCCGTGGTTCTTGTGGACGGCCTGGCCCTGCGGATCGAGGGCGGCGTGTGCGCAATGGACGCCCTGGATGACGATGTGGTTTCTCACGGTTCTGATGGCGTGCTGGTGGCTGTTCCTTCACAGGAACCGGGCGGGCTTCTGGCCGCGCCGCACGCACATTTTGGCCGATGTGGCGTCTATACCCTGGCCAGGGTAAAGGCTGGCCAGGTTAACGATGTCGTGGTTCGGGCAAGCTCGGGGCATATGCCCGGCGATTGCGCCAACCCTGTGCAGGCATTGGCCCGTATGGGCGTGACGGTACTGCTGGCTGGCGGCATGGGGGCTCGCCCCCTGCAGGCCATGCAGACTGCCGGAATCGCCGTCTACCACAATGCGGGATTGCCCAGCGTGGGGGCCTGTCTTGAAGCCTTCGCGCAAAACCGGCTGGCTGCTTTTGGTACTGAACATCTCTGCCGTAGTGG
>JAQVZK010000172.1 GCA_028708195.1 Desulfovibrio sp. | reverse complement strand
GGCCCTGCTGGCCGTGCCCGCATGGGATGTGGACGAGCTTGCAGCGCGCACCATTGTTATGGCCGCTATGGAAGACGAAAGTATCTATGCCATCAAGGTGCAAACGCCAAAGGGCATGCTGGAAGGCCAGCGCCGCAATTATCAGTGGGAACCTGTGCCCTGGGATGATGAAATGGACGAAGAGGCCGTGGCTGGCCTGAGCCCTCTGCGCATGGAAGGCAGGCCCGTGGGCACAGTGGAGGTATACGTTTCTCCGCGCCTAAGCCAGGAGGGCAGCGCCCTTACAGCCCGACGCGAAGTGTGGCGGTTTGCCGTCAGCCTTATGTGCTGGACAGCGGCCCTGTACTTTGTCTGGCGCATGAGACTCAGGCGTAATGAAACTTTTGACGACAACGGGCAGCTCGGCAGCACGCAGGGTGGCAAAGCCGCAGCGGCTTCTTCGGCAAGAGCGGCCGCGCTGACGGGCACGTCCGGTCAGGCCGGGGGGGCGCAGTACGCATCTGGCGGCTCCGTCGCTCAAGAAGAAAGCACGCCCGGGGGTGAAGCCCCTGCCTCGCCGGTGACCCCCCTGACTGCGGGTGAAGTTGTCAGCCCTGCCCTGGGACTGGCTTTTGTGCGTCGTCATGACCATGCCTGGCAGGTGACGGCGGGCTTGTTTCGGCACAGTTTTGCCCATGCGCCGGGTCTTATGAGCCGACTGTATGAAGAGGGTGACAGCGCATCGCTGTGCCGCTTGGGGGACTTGCTGGAAAGGGCGGCTCCCTGCCTGGGTGCCGAGCGCCTGACCGCCGCGGCCAGTGACATGCAGACCGCCCTGCACGGGCCCGACGGCTTGCGTAAAACACTGGCGGTTGAAGAATGCATTCTGGCTCTGGATGAAGTGCTGGACGCCCTGCGTTGAAAAAACTGGAGCCTTCTGAATTTTCGGCTGGCCTGCACGGCACCGCAAGGGGGAAAACGCGCCCTGATCGATGCCAGATGTAAGGACAGAGTATATTAACATTGATCTGCTTTGGATAGAGCTGTTGCGCAAAGGCTTTGTGTCGGACATGAGCAGCAAGGAGAAAGAATGGGATTTTTTTCAGCCATTAAAAAGATGTTCGGCTCTGAATCCGCTGAAGGAAAGGATCCGCAGGCTTTGGACCAGGCTTTGGACCAGACTTCGGAGCAGGAGCTTACGCAACCACAGATAATGCCCGAGGGCGAAAGCTCTAATGAAGGGATGCCTGCCGTAGCTGACGTCAGCACCGCCATGCCTTTGGACGTTGCGCCTGACGCCTCCGTCCCGGCGGTGGAAGCTGATGCAGCGCCTGACGCCGCGGCTGATATCCTGAAGCACGCGGCGAATGCAGTTGCCACCGCAGAGCGGCAAGAAGCCGTCTCCCTGCCGGATTCCGTCGCCGACGTCAAGGAAGCGCACGGGGCTGTCGCTGCCGTGCCCGCCCCCGAGCCCGCTGTAACTGAACCTGCGGTTGCCGAGCCAGTTGCCGTGTCCGCTCCGGTCGCCGTTGCCTCTGGTTCTGTAGAAGAAGCATTGACCCTGCGCCTGCGCGAAGCCGAGCCGCGTCTTTCTGTCTGGCTTGGCATAGTGCTGGAGGGCGTAGACGAAGCCGGCGATTTGCTGTGGCAGCGTTTGTCTTTTCTGCTTGGTGCGCTTGAAGCGCCGCCACAGGAGACACAGGCCTTTGTGGACGATTTTCGCGCCTGGACTGGGCGGATGGAATACCGCCAGGTGGAGGAATTTCGCTCGGAGCTGCAATACCGTCTGGCCCTGGCTCTTGATCTGGAAGACGAAGAGGACGAGCGCAGCCGGCTGTTCATCAAGATAACCGAGGGCCTGGCCCGTACGCGCGAGCAGTTTTCGCGCGGTCTGGACTCGTTGTTCGCAAGCCACGGCGAGCTTGATGACGCCTTTTGGGAAGAGCTTGAAGAGCTGTTTATCATGGCCGACCTGGGCTATGAACCGTCCATGGAGCTTGTGGAGCGCCTCAAGGAGCGTGCCCGCAAAGAAAAAGTCACCGAGGCGTCTGGCATGCGCGTCCTGCTCATGGCCGAGGTCGAAGAAATATTTCGTGCGCCGCGCCGTATTGCCGCCGTCAATCCGCCTGAAGTGGTGCTTATGATTGGCGTCAACGGCGTAGGCAAAACCACCACCATCGCCAAGCTGGCCCACCGAGCCCGCATGCAGGGCAAAAAAGTCATGATCGCCGCCGCCGACACCTTCCGCGCCGCCGCCATCGAGCAGTTGCAGGTATGGGCCGGGCGCGTTGGCGCGCTCTTTTATGCCAAGACTCCCGGGGCGGACCCGGCCTCTGTGGCGTATGAAGCCATGGACCAGGCGGTGAAGGAAGGCGTGGACGTGCTTTTTGTGGATACGGCTGGCCGTCTGCAAACCAAGGTCAATCTTATGGAAGAGCTGACCAAGATCCGTCAGGTGCTGGGCAAAAAACATCCTGGTGCGCCGCACCGCAGCATTTTGGTCATTGACGCCACCACCGGGCAGAACGCCCTGTCGCAGACCAAATTGTTCAAAGAGGCCGCAGGGGTGGATGAGCTTATTATCACCAAACTTGATGGGACCGCCAAGGGCGGGGTGGCCATTGCCGTGGCCATGCAGCACCATCTGCCCATTACCTTTGTGGGGCTGGGTGAAAAGCTGGAAGATCTGCGCCCCTTCAATGGTGAGGATTATGCACGGGCCCTGCTGGGGCAGAAGCCGGACGGCGTTGCCCGATAGGGTGGCGTGATTCGAGGGGGACGCAAGAGAGCAGCGAAGGGGCGCAGGGGAGGGGCCCTTTTACAAAAAAATCCCTCCCCCACAAAACATTCCAACAATAAAACCCCCTACATCTAACCCATTGCCCGTTCCAGGCCTTGCCGGGCAGCCTTGTGCCCTGGGTCCAGATCAAGGGTCGTCTGAAAGAACTGCGCCGCCCGCTGCTTATCGCGAGACTGCAGAAAAACCGCGCCGTAGTTGAAGGCAATAGCCGGACTGGCCCGGTACAGGTCCGGTTCCATATCCAGAGCTTTCAGCAGGTTGGCCTTGGCTTGAATGAAGTCTTGCCCTTCGGCAAAGCCCATACCCATATTATAGTAGAGATTGGCGTCGTCAGGTGCGATCTTGATGGCACGCTTGTATTCTGCGATGGCGTCCTGCCAGCGGCCTTGTCTGCGCAGGCTGATGCCAAGCTGGTTGAAAACCACAATGTCACTCTTGGAAAGATATTTGCCTTTCACATCGAGGCTGTTGCGCAAAAACTTCTCGGCTTTCTGAGGGTCACGCTCGGCATAAACGTCGGCAATGCGGCTTGAAAGGGCGCTGAGTCCTTCTACGGCTTCGCGGTTCATCTGGGTAAGGGCTTTGTCAAAAAAATCCTCGGCCAGTTCTATATGCCCCAGGGCCAGGTGCACCTCACCCAAGCTGACTTTGCGGTTGACGTTAAGGGGCGAAATGTTATCGAGCTTTTGCAGGTAGCGCAGTTCGTTTTCTTTATCGTCCAGTTCGCCGTACATTTCGGCCAGCCTTTGCAGGGGGGCCAGGTAAAGATCAGCCGCCGCTGCCGCCGCCTCGTAGGCAATGCGGGCCTGCTCGTAATCCTCAAGGCCGCGGCGGGCGTCACCCATGACCAGATAGGCCGCTGCGCTGCCGGGCTTAATTTCAAGAATCTTCTGGCTGGCAATCAAAGCCTGCTGAAACTGCTTGCGCGCCAGCAGCCCTTTGGCGGCGTCGATAGCCTGGCCAAGCTTGCTCTGCGGTTTGATGGTGAAGGCCATCTTTTCAATAAGTGTGTTGATGGACACGGGCTTGGCAATAAAATTATCCGCCCCCACTTCATGCAGCAGCATGAGCCGGTCACGCTGCACGTCATTAGTAAGGATGACAATCTTGAGCCCGCTGTAGGCCTGCTTTATCTGGCCGACCAGAAAACTCAGATCCTGGCCGCTCATTATCCTTTCAAGAAAAAGTATGGGGGAGGGATGGATGGGCAGCAACTGGCGCAACTCGCGCAGCAGTTGGCGTGGGTCGGACAGGGCGGTGAAAAGCCCGGGCGAAGTCAACCCCAGGTCCTTGGCGATGGTGAGGCGCAACTGTGTGCTGAAGGCCTGATCGTCTGTGAGAACTATAACGTGTCCGCCGTCATTCTTCATATAGTTGATGACGGTATCCTGATAAGAAATGAACTTGGCTTTCGGGGCTGTGTCAGTTGCCATAATTCTCCTCGCGCGAAGAATAGGGAAAAAGGGACGGGAGCATGCTGCAACGGGTGGTAAAGACACAATGTTGCCACAACATGGCCTAATGTTCAAAATATAATAATTTTTTGATTCTCTTCGTATACCTAGTATTTTTCTTGGTTGTCAAGTTGCATTTGCGTGACGCAAAACAAAAAAAATCGCAAAAAGCCTTGACGCCGTGGCAAGTGTTAGCTAAAACAACCCTTGCCCATTGGGACAGGTGTCTTTAATGGGTATTCCCTGGACGGCAGGGAAGGGCAGATTGAGTCTGCCCTGCTGTACCTGGAACGGCCCCAGTGGGGTCCAACAGGTTTTGACATGTGCAGGCGTTACCAGATGCCGGACAATGTCGAGCCGTTCCAGCCCAACGACGGATCCCACCGCAGCCCCGGAGGCGCGCGTGACCCGGGGCTGTAAGGTAGGGGGGAGTAGTCCCCTCATTTGGTGACCCTGCGGGACCGCCTTGCCACCTTTCTTGGTGGCCTGGCCTGGGCGACGCCGGGGAGTATCATGCGGATGATGCAGGCGCGCTCGGGCGTCCAAAATCTTCCGAATTTTCCTGATTATCAGGCATGATACGCGCGTTTAGCGCAGCCCCTTACGTTGCTCCGTCCGTCCCATTCCAGGGTGAGGTCGGCCTTCGGGCCATGCTTCATGGCCCGCGAATGCTGTGAAGAAGCCTGCGCAGTCGGTGGTCGACGCGTGGGATGTTTATGCAAACGGAGTAGGCAACAATGACGACAGTTAGCAGCGATCGCATTCGGATCAAGCTCAAAGCCTACGATTACCGCATACTGGATAAAGCCGTTGCGGAAATCGTGGATACGGCGCGCAATACGGGTGCCGGTGTGGCGGGGCCCATTCCTCTGCCCACCAACATTCATAAGTATACCGTTCAGCGTTCCGTACATGTGGACAAGAAGTCCCGTGAGCAGTTTGAGATGCGCATTCACAAGCGGCTTATGGATATTCTGGAACCCACCCAGCAGACCGTCGACGCGCTGGGCAAGCTTTCCTTGCCCGCCGGTGTGGACGTGGAAATCAAGCTCTAGCGAGAGGCAGTCATGGCTGAGAAAATGGGAATTTTGGGTCGCAAACTCGGTATGACCCGCATATTTGACGGTAGCGGCGCAGCCGTACCCGTCACGGTGATTGAGGCAGGGCCTTGCCCCGTCACCCAGGTCAAGACCGCGGATTCCGACGGCTATAACGCCGTGCAGATCGCGCTGACCAAC
>JAQVZK010000171.1 GCA_028708195.1 Desulfovibrio sp. | reverse complement strand
GAATGCGGTAGATATTTTAATACCAGACTTGCAGGCATAAAAGTGTGGAGCAGAACAACAGAGAGGCTCAGGCGCAACATTTTTCAGGCCTACAACAAAGGTGTTTCCTGCAAGGACATCGCCGACGAGCACCGCATAGGCGTAGCCAGTGTGGAGCGCTACTACCACCAGATGATGCAGCACAAGAGCAGCCACTGGGCAAACTCTGTATCCCAACAATGTGAAAAACCCAACGCTTTGAGAGCGGCCAGCATTTTACCCGTGGTCACGCTTCCCGGTTCAAGGCCAAAAGCTTCGCCAAGGGCGTAACGAATCGCTGGCGCAGGCAGGGCAATGCACTTGAGGGTTTTATTTTTCAGTTCTTCCTGAAGTTCGGCTCCCAGGTCTGGGTTCCATTGGCAAAAGCAAAATCACTGTAGGAATGCTCTGAATTTCTCAATACGCCCAACCGTGAGAACTGGCTCAATATGGCCGAAATCGAACTCCGAGATCGAACTCAATGTTCGTGCCAAAAACTTCTGCATATATTCCGTTTTTATTGCATCATGTTTTTTCTTTTGCCACAGGCAAGCCGCCCCAGTGCCGAAAACAAACCATGATGGCATCACAGTAATACCATATCACATTCAATATTTGAACTTTTGGCAAGACTATACGCCTAAAACACAAATTTTTTCCCATTTATAATAGACTACAATACACATCAATATAATAGAATAATAATCTATAATAACATAAAAAATTTATAATAAACAATATCTAATATGTAATTAATTAATAGTGATTAATAATTAACTACATTTAATACAATATAATTGTGATTTTTTTTACAAACTTTCCTAAATAACTATTTCATAATTTCATACTTCTTTTGTTTAATAACTATTATATTGATCAATCATTCAATAAAAATGTATTGTAACAAAATAATAATCATGTAATGATACCGATCAGAATCATAATGAAAAGCATAACTATCTCTAATGCTTCATAATTTATTATTATAAAGCACAAGGGTCCCATCAACTCTATCTTACCAGGAGGTTGACGGATGAAGCGGTCTTTTTTTCTGGCAATGGTTATGGCAATGCTTGCAATTATTGCGGCTCAAGATGTCTTTGCCGCAACTCAGCTAGGCATCAAGCTGCCGGAAGACCCCACAAAAGCATATATCACATTGGGCATCCTTTTTATTGCGGCAGTAATGTTTTTTACTGAAGTTGTGCCGCTGCCCATAACGGCGATTCTTGTGCCTGTGGCCTTGTCTCTTACAAATGTCATATCTTCCAAAGTCGCTTTCAGTTATTTCGGCGATCCCACAGTGGTTCTATTTATGGCCATGTTCATTGTGGGCGAGGCCACATTCATTACCGGCTTTGCCGATAAGGTGGGGGGGCTGGCTGTCAAACTTTCAAAGGGCAGTCCCATCAAACTTCTTGTATACGCGATGGCCGCCGTGGGTCTGCTTTCTACCGTCCTCTCCAACACGGGAACCACAGTAGTGGCTGTACCGATGATTCTCGGCATGTGCATGAAGGCCAAGCTGGCCCCCGGCAAGGTTCTCATGCCCGTGGCTTTTGCCGCCTCCCTCGGTGGCACGATCACTCTAGTGGGCACACCGCCCAACGGCATCATCAATTCAATGCTTTCACAGACCGGACAAACTCCCTTTGGTTTTTTCGAATTCGGATTGATCGGCATCCCATTGTTGGTAGCGGGCCTTCTTTACTACGGGCTTATCGGCCACCGTCTTCTGCCTGAAGGGCGTCAGATAGACGATGCAGTTCTGGCGGAAGAATCCCAGCCCCGCCGAGAGAACAAAATGTGGCATGCAATGATAGTTTTTGCCTTCGTGGTTTTCATGATGGCCAGCGAACTGGTTCCTCTGACCACAGCAGCCATGTTTGGCGCCTGCATGATGGTCATCACGGGCTGTATGACAATGCGCGAAGCCTTTCGGAGTGTTGACTGGACAACCATCTTTCTGTTCGCGGGCATGCTGTCCATGTCGGCGGCTATGGATAAATCCGGCGCGGCGGCCATTGTTGCAGATGCCGTAGTTAGCACTGTCAGCGACCCCTGGATGCTCATGCTTGTTTGCTGCGCGCTCACGGCTGCCATTACCAACTTCATGTCCAACACAGCGACTGCTGCCCTTATGGCTCCTTTGGCCTTGCCCATTGCGATGGGCAGCGGCATTTCTCCTCTGCCCATCGCAATGGGTATCGCCATGTCAGCCTCAGCCTGCTTTCTCACGCCCATAGCCACGCCGCCCAACACCATTGTGCTTGGCCCCGGCAGATATAAGTTTCTTGACTATGTCAAGGCTGGATGGCCCTTGCAGCTTATTACCCTCATCATGTGTTGGCTGCTCATCCCCCTGATCTGGCCTTTCCACTAGGAGGCTCTAAAAATGCACTTGCTCTGTCAGCTGTGTGAGCAGGCATTCGCAGCAAAGGCGCACACGCAGTTTCCACCGCAGCAGCAGAGAAACCTGAAGGCAAAACAACACGGTATCCCTGCTAGAACAATGACGTGCGCGCATGTTATTGGGGAACACATATTCCATTGATGCATGCGAGCTGCGGATCGATCCACAGCAGGTACAGAAGATAAAGAACAGAATGGTGAAAACATGAAAGAAATCCATTTTGACGACATTGTGCAAACAGTGGCCGCACTGGCCATAGAGGCCTGTTACCGCCTGCCTGACGACATGATAGCGGCCATGCGGGCGGCACGAACGCAAGAACCCTCACCAGTGGGTCGTACTATTCTTGATCAGTTGCTTGAAAACGCCGAAATCGCCGCCAAGGGCAATCTGCCTCTGTGCCAGGATACCGGCATTACCGTAGTTTTTGCCGAAGTAGGGCAAGACGTGCGCATCTTGGGTGGCGCGTTTGAAGACGCCGTCAACGAGGGAGTACGCAGGGGATATATTGACGGTTATTTGCGCAAATCCTGTGTGGGTGAACCGCTCTTTGAGCGCAAGAATACCGGAGACAACACTCCGGCGGTCATCCATACCCGTATTGTCCCCGGTGACAAGCTGCGCTTGCGCCTGGCCCCCAAGGGAGCCGGATCGGAAAACAAAAGCGTGCTCAAGATGCTTGTTCCAGCTGATGGCATTGACGGAGTTCGCAGGGTGGTTCTGGACGCGGTGCTGGCAGCTGGCCCCAACTCATGTCCGCCTCTCGTCGTCGGCGTCGGTATTGGCGGGACGATGGAAATGGCTGCCATTTGCGCCAAGCGTGCAGCTGCCCGTGACCTCGAAAGCCACAATTCCGACCCGCGTTACGCGACTTTCGAAGACGAACTGCTGGAAATGGTCAACATGACTGGCGTGGGGCCCCAGGGTCTGGGCGGCATAACTACTGCCCTCAAGGTACATGTAGAATGGGCACCGACGCATATCGCGTCCCTGCCAGTCGCCGTGAATATCAACTGCCACGCGGCGCGCCACGCCGAATCCGTGCTGTAGGGGGAGCCATGCCTGACGAATCAAAAAAAATCCGAGCCCCCTTTGACGATGCCACCGCCCGCTCACTGCGCGCAGGTGACAGGGTACTTATCTCCGGCACCATACTGGCGGCGCGTGATGCCGCCCACAAGCGCCTTGTGGAAACTCTGGACAAGGGCGAACCCTTGCCAGTGGATCTCAAAGGAGCAGTAGTCTACTACGTTGGGCCAAGCCCGGCACGACCAGGGCAGCCCATAGGCGCATCCGGCCCCACGACCTCCGGGCGTATGGACGCCTATACCCCGCGCCTGCTGGATCAGGGACTAAAAGGCATGATCGGCAAAGGCTACCGAGCACCAGAAGTGGTGGAGTCCATGAAAAAACACGGCATACCGTATCTGGCAGCCGTGGGCGGCGCTGGAGCCCTTATTGCCCGCGCCATCAAAAAATATACGGTTCTGGCCTACGAAGACCTGGGGCCGGAAGCCGTTGCCGCTATGGAGGTGGAGGATTTTCCGGCCATCGTCGTCATAGACAGCACAGGCGGCAATTTTTACGAAACGGGGCAAGCACCATACAGACGCATATGAAGGAACGTCTGGTGTTCCAGAGAGGCATCGGTCCAGAATACCTGTATAAGGAGTTGACATGGCTTTAGACAGAACCCCTATGGAAGCAAGAACCCGCCTGGATTTCTGGCAGGCTGCCTCCGGCGCGGTGTTGGCCCTGTTCGTGTGTGTACACCTGACGCTGGAAGGCACAGTCGTGCTTAGTCCCGCACTGACTAACGGTATAGCCTGGTTTCTGGAAGCCACATGGCTGGCCCAGATAGCCGCACCGCTTATCATCCTGCTGATTGTATTCCATTTTTACATTGCAGCACGAAAGATGCCTTTCCGTGCCAATGAACTCGGCATCTTTGTTCAGCACAGCAAAAGCCTCAAGGACTTCGACACCTGGCTGTGGCTTGTACAGGTTTTTACGGCCATTGCCATTCTCGTAGGCGCTTTTTACCACGTCTATACGGTCATGACAGACCTGCCCATCAATGTTGCCGGTAGCGCCAAACGCCTGCACAGTGGCTGGCTGACCTTCTATGTATTCTTTCTGCCCTGCGTCATCCTGCACACGGGTATTGGCGTATATCGTCTGGCCGTAAAGTACGGCGTCTGTACCAAGAGTACAAAAAACTCGTGGCGCAAGTGGGTTTGGATTGTGATGGGCTGTTATCTTTTGCTCGGAACGCTGGCTCTGATCCGAGTCTGGTTACTGGGATAGGGGGTGCCGTATGCGTATTTTTGAATGTGACGTTTTGTGCATCGGCGCTGGTCTTGCCGGGGAACGTGTGGCGGTTGAGGCGGCTCAGGCAGGCTTCAGGGTTATCTGTCTTTCTGTTGTGCCGCCCAAGCGTTCGCACTCATCCGCAGCGATGGGCGGTATGCAGGCAGCACTGGGCAATTCCATCATGGGTGAAGGCGACTGCCCTGAAGTGCATTTTAACGATACTGTCAAAGGTTCGGACTGGGGCTGTGACCAGGAAGTGGCGCGCCTTTTTGCCGAAACCGGCCCCATTGCCATGCGTGAAATGGCCTGGATGGGTGTTCCCTGGAGCCGCGTTGTGCCCGGCGAACACACCTACTACAAGGGCGGCAAGCCCTTTCAAGCCACGGAAAAAACAGAAAATGAAGGGCTGATCCATTCCCGGGCCTTCGGCGGCACGGCCAAATGGCGCACCTGCTATACCTCGGACGGCACAGGCCACGCCGTATTGTTCACCCTTGACAACCGCTTACTGCAACTTGGCGTGGACGTGCACGACCGCACCCAGGCCGAAATTCTGGTTCACGACGGCCAGCGCTGCATGGGCTGTGTGGCCCGCGACCTGCGCACCGGCGAGCTTGTGGGCTACTTCGCCAAGGCGACCCTCATCGCCACAGGCGGGTATGGCCGTATTTATCGCGCCACCACCAATGCAATCATCTGTGACGGCGGCGGCCAGATCGCGGCGCTTGAAA